>JBKQSL010000028.1:0-34546 GCA_052143655.1 Streptosporangiaceae bacterium
GCGCCGGCCTGCTCCAGCTCCTCCCGGCTGGCCGCCCCGGTCAGCACTCCGGCCACCAGGCGCGCGCCGGCCCGCAGGCCCGACTCGACGTCGCTGGCCGTGTCGCCGGCCACGGCCAGTTCGCTGACCGCGCCGCCGCGCAGTCGCAGCAGCGCGGTCAGCGGCAGGTCCGGCCAGGGCCGCCCGCGGCCCGCATCCGCCGGGGACAGCGCCAGGTCGATCAGCGACCGCCAGCCCAGCCGGTCCAGCAGCGCGTCCCTGGTCGCCGGGGAGAAGCCGGTGGCCAGGCACACCCGGACGCCGGCCGCGCGCAGTACGGTGATCGTCTCGACCGCGCCGGGCAGCGGCGCGACCTGGCCGGCCCCGACCGCGGCTGCATAGTGATCCTCGAACGCGGCGTTCGCCCGGCGGGCCCGGTCCTCGCTGCCCAGGATGTGCCGGAATACGTCGATCTTGGACTGCCCCATGGTGGCGTGCACGTAGCGCAGCGCCTCGTCGTAGCCGGCGGCGCCGGGGACCAGGCCGGCTTCGCCGACGGCCGCGCGGAACGCGGCGAGCACGCTGCCCTCGTCGGCGACCGTCGTGCCCGCCATGTCCAGGCAGGCGACGGTGATGCGGTCCACTCGGCACCCCTTCCAGTCAGCCGGCGAAGGTTTCCTCGGCGATAGCCGGCGCGCAGGTCATCCCGCGGCCGCCCGGGCCGGTGACCAGGACCACGCCCGGGGCAGGCGCCGAGCGGTGGTAGAGCTCGCCGGTCGTCACCTGACTGTAGACGCCGGCCCACCGGCAGCGGACCGGCGGCGGCGCCCCGCTGCCCGGCGGCGGCACCGGGCCCCCGGGCAGTGTGATCGCCCGGGCGGGCCGGCTTACGCTTGGCGTGAAGTGATCAGACGGCACGCGGAGGCCACATGACGCAGGTACTGGGCATCGACATCGGCGGCTCGGGGATAAAGGCAGCACCCGTCGACGTGGGCGCTGGCACGCTGGCCGCACCGCGGCTGAAGCTGGCTACCCCGCAGCCGTCCGAGCCGAAGGCAGTGGCCGAGGTCGTGCAGCAGCTGGTCAGCAGCTTTGAGTGGGCCGGCCCGGTCGGCATCACCTTTCCCGGCGTGGTGGTCGACGGCGTCATCCGGACCGCGGCGAACGTCGCCAAGAGCTGGATCGGCACCAACGCCGGGGAGCTGTTCGGCACGGTCACGGGGCTGCCGGTGACGGTGCTCAACGATGCCGACGCGGCCGGCGTGGCCGAGATGCATTTCGGCGCCGGGGCGGGCCAGGACGGAACGGTGCTGGTGCTGACCCTCGGCACCGGCATCGGCAGCGCTCTGTTCACCCGCGGCGTGCTGGTGCCCAACACCGAGTTCGGGCACATCGAGATCAAGGGGCATGAAGCCGAGAAGCGGGCGTCCGAGCACGCCCGCGAGCAGCAGGAGCTGAGCTGGGGCAAGTGGGCTGGCCGGGTCGAGGAGTACCTGACCCACATGGAGATGCTGCTGTCGCCCAGCCTGATCATCATCGGCGGCGGGGTCAGCCGCAAGTCGGGGAAGTTCCTGCCGCTGATGAGCAGCCTTCGGGCGAAGGTGGTGCCGGCGGCCCTGCACAACGACGCCGGGATCGTCGGCGCGGCGATGTCAGCCGCCTGACGCCCGCAGGTCCGGCAGCCCGCCCGGCGCGCGGCCGGCGCCGGGCCGCCAGGCGACGGCCTCCACCTCCACCAGCATCCGGGGATCGATCAGCCGGGCCACCTCGACCATTGAGGTGGCAGGCGGCGCGGCGCCGAACGCCTCCCGGTGCGCCCGGCCGTATTCCTGCCAGCGCTCAATGTCGGTCACGTAGATGCGGGTGCGGACCACGTCGGCGAGGCCGGCGCCGAGCCGGCTCAGCGCGGTCTCGATGACACGGATCGCCTCCGCCGTCTGGCCGTAGGCGTCGCCCGGGCAGGTCACCTCGCCGTCGCGCACCGCAGTGCAGCCGGAGACGAAGACGAAGCCGCCCGCGGCCACCGCCCGGCTGTAGCCGGCCAGCGGCTCGTACGGCGACCCGGAGGAGATCCTGCGCACGGCTATCCGGCCCCCTCGCCGTCCTGGCCGGGCGCCGGGTCCGGCCACCACAGTGACGGCGGCCCGTACTGACCGGGCGGGTATCCGCCGGGACCGTACTGACCGGACCCGTATCCGCCGGGACCGTACTGACCGGACCCGTATCCGCCAGGACCGTACTGACCGGACCCGTATCCGCCAGGACCGTACTGACCGGACCCGTATCCGCCAGGACCCTGCTGACCAGGGCCGTACCGGCCGTCGGCTTCCGGGCCGTACCGGCCGTCGGCGCTGCCCGCCGGCCCGTACCCGGGCGGGTAACCCGGCGGCGGCCCGGCGGGCGGGTAACCCGGCGGGGCCAGGTACCCGGCGACTGGCGGCTGTGCCGCCGCGGCCAGCTGCCGTTCCGCTGCCTGCTGACGCTCGCGCAGCAGGACTACCGTCTCCAGGCCGCCGGCGACCAGCCCGGCCGCCAGCGGCCAGAGCGCCAGGGCGCTGTGCGCGCCCAGCGTCAGCGGCGCATGCAGCAGCGTGCCCGCCCGGGCAGTGGCCAGCCGCGAGTTGAAGGCCGTCAGCCCGGCACGCTGGCCGGCCCAGCGCGCTGTGTAGGCCGCGGCCACCCCGCCGGCGAGCACGCCGGCCATGGGCAGCGGGCCGTAACGGCGGACCGCGAGGGCATAGCCGAGCAGGCCGGTGGCCACCCCGCCGATGGCAGCCAGGATGCAGAACCAGCCGTCAGCGGCGATGAACGCGGTGGTCTCGGGATTGGCCACGTTGGCGGCGCCGCGGCTGACCACGATGAACAAGGCCCGCGGTGCCACTGCCTGCCAGGCGGCACCGGCGGCCAGGCCGAGCAGCGCGCTGCCCGCGACAATTGCGGCCGTCGCCAGCAGGCTCCCGGCCACCGAGCGCCGGGAGCCGCCATGCCGCGCGCCGGGCGCTCGCCGACCGGGCCGGCCTGGGAGCGGCAGCTGACTTGTTTCGGCCATACCGTGCAGCAGGGTACGCGACGGCCGGGCAGGTCGGCCAGATTGCCCGTCAGGCCGCCCGCCGCCGGGTCCCGGGCGCCCGGCGGGCCGCTGCAGCCGGCCGCCGCGAGTGCGCGGCAGCACCGCGCCGGCGTTGCTAGGTTGGAAATCTGCCCGGCGGCACGCCGTCCGCCGCTGCGGTGCTCGCGGCACCGTGCGCTTCCCGGCAAGGATGCAGATGATCGAAGTACGGGAACTGACCAAGCGCTTCGGCACGAAAATCGCCGTCGACCACCTGAGCTTCACGGTCGAGCCGGGCCGGGTGACCGGCTTCCTCGGGCCGAATGGAGCTGGCAAATCCACGACCATGCGGCTGATCCTGGGCCTGGACCGGCCGCAGGAGGGCACCACGACGATCGACGGGCGGCAGTACCGGGACCTGCCCGACCCGCTCCGGACGGTCGGCGCGCTGCTGGAGGCCAAGTCGGTGCACAGTGGCCGCAGTGCCCGCAACCACCTGCTGTTCCTGGCCCAGTCCCAGCGGATCCCGGCCAGCCGGGTGGACGAGGTACTGGCCCTGGTCGGACTGCAGGATGTGGCCGGCAAGCGGGCCGGCAGCTTCTCCCTTGGCATGAGCCAGCGCCTTGGCATCGCCGCGGCGATGCTGGGCGACCCCGCGGTCCTGCTGCTCGACGAGCCGGTCAACGGCCTCGACCCGGAGGGCGTGCTGTGGATCAGGAACCTGATGAAGCAGCTGGCCGCCGACGGCCGGACGATCCTGGTGTCCAGTCACCTGATGAACGAGATGGCCGTCACCGCCGACCATCTCATCGTCATCGGCCGGGGCAGGCTGATCGCCGACGCCAGCACCCAGGACGTCATCGGGCGCAGCGCGCTGCAATCGGTCCGGGTCCGCACCCCGGACGCCGCCCGGCTGGCCGAGCTGGTCATCGGCAACGGCGGCCGGGTCACCCGGTCCGGCCAGCCGGCTGCGACCGGCAGTGGCCCGCCGGACGGCGGCGGGCCCGGCGGCCAGCCGGACGCCGGGCTGCCTGCCGGCCTGTCACCGGCCGGCAGCACCGCCGAGGCGGCTGATGCCGACCTGCTCACGGTGACCGGCATGGACGCGCCGCGGATCGGCGAGCTCGCCGCCTCCGCCGCAATCGTGCTGCACGAGCTGACCCCGCAGGCCTCGCTGGAGGAAGCCTTCATGGAGCTTACATCGGGCAGTCTCGAGTTCGGCCGGCACGGCGGGCAGGCCGAGCCGGTATCCGCGGCCAGCGACGGGAGCAGCCGGTGACCGCCGCCTCGCCGGCCGCGCCGGCGCGCGGCCCGGCGGCGCCCGGGGCCGGCCCGCACCCCGGGTTCGGCAGCCTGATGCGCGCCGAGTGGACCAAGATCCGTTCCGTGCGGTCCACGGTGTGGACGCTGATCCTGTTCGTGGTGCTGACGGTCGGGCTCACGGCCGGCCTGACCGCGCTGATCGTGCAGAGCTGGAACGGGCCGCGGGCGGCCACCCGGGATATCACGGTCCATCAGGACCCGGTCAGCTTCATCCTCGGTGCCGGGATCGGGCTGGGCCAGCTGACCATCTGCGTGCTTGGCGCCCTGGTGATGACCAGCGAGTACTCAACCGGGGTCATCCGCGCCTCGCTGCTGGCGGTGCCGCGGCGGCTGCCGATGCTCGCGGCCAAGGCCGTGGTGTTCGGGGTGCTGCTGTTCGTCGTCTCCGAGATCGTGGTCTTCGCCTCGTTCTTCATCGGCGCGGCCGAGCTGCACAGCAAGGTGGCGGTGTCACTGAGCGACCCGGGCGTGTCCCGGGCGATCATCGGCGCCGGGCTGTACCTGACCGTGCTCGGGCTGCTGGCGATGGCGGTGGGCGGCATCATCCGGCACACCGCCGGGGCGATCACGATCGTGATCGGCATCGTGCTGGTGCTGCCGATCCTCACCGGGCTGCTGCCCAGCAACTGGTGGTGGGCGGCGCACCTGAACGCCTATCTGCCCGAGCAGGCCGGCTCGCTGGTCTACCGGACGCACACCGCGGCCAGCGCGCTGCTCACACCCTGGCAGGGGTTCGGCGTGTACTGTGCCTGGGCCGCGGTGCTGCTGGCTGTCGCGGCCTACCTGCTGCGCCGCCGGGACGCCTGACCAGGCGGCCCGGGGCCCTTGGCCCGGCTAAGTGGCCGCGGTCGGGGCGTCAGCCTCCAGCGTCGCGTGCACGTCGAGCACCCGCTGGTAGGCACGCCGGATGTCGGCCACATCGGCCGGCTCGCCTACCGACGCCGCGCCGAGCCGGTCGATCATGGCCGCCTGGTCCAGGAGCACCTGACGATCCTGCGGATCCGCGGCGCGCTCGGAGATCTTGGCCAGCGCGTCCAGCTGGCGGATCAGGACGGCGGGCATCCCGCTGCCCGCCTGGCGGATCTTCTCGAATGACCGCTGCACCAGCCGCTGGTAGGTGGTCCGGGTCGCGATCAGCCGGACCGCGCCGCCGGCGTCCCGGTAAATCCGGGTCGGCTGCCAGTGGCCTGTCACCTTGCACAGGCTGTCCCCGATCCAGTCAATGCACGTCAGCGCGGTGAACGTGTCGTTGACGGCGGGTGACAGCGCCCGGATGCAGATCTCGACCAGCTGATCGACGCCGAACGAGACGTCCTGCGCCAGCGTCCGGTACGGCCCGGTGACGTGCGCCCGGCCGAGCTCGCTGGTCACCCGCCCGGCGGCATCGGCCGGCCAGACGGTGGCGTAGGGATGCCCCTGCACCAGGAAGTGGCCTGGCCGGTAGCGCAGGTGGATCACCGCGTCCGCCTTCTCGGCTAGCCGGATCAGGGTCTGGTGCTCGATGTACTGCAGGTAGCCGCTGCGCGGTGCCGCCACCGGGGCGCCCGGGCCGCCCAGGGTGGCGATCAGCAGGCTGGCGTAACGGGAGTCAGCGCCGGTGGTCGGGTCCCCCGCCTGGGCCTCGATGGCCTCGGCGAGATCCCCGGCGATGCCCGCGATGACCTGGGGCAGCTGGATCTGGATGGCGATGTGGTGCAGGAAGTAGATCAGCACGCCCAGGTCGACGACCATCAGCGCCAGCGTGACGGTGATGGACAGGTGCGGGACGAAGTTGCCCTGGCCGACCTGCCCGATGGAGCCCAGGGCCAGCACCGCGTAGACGAAGGTGGCGACGAACGTGCCGAGGGTCACCTGGGTGCCCCGGTCGCGGATGAAATTGCGCAGCATCCGCGGGCCGAACTGGGTTGAGGTGAGGGTCAGCGCCACGATCACGATCGAGAACACCACGCCGACCACGGTGATGATGGCAGCGGCGATCGCGGTGAGGATCTGCCGGGCGGCATCCGGGGATCCGCTGAGCGTCCATCCCGGCAGGGTCAGCGCATGCTCGTAGGCGGCCCGGTCGATCCCGTAGGTGACGGCGAACAGCGCGGCGGCCGCCAGCACCTCGATCGCCGGGACCAGCCACAGGTTGGTGCGCAGGACGTCACGGCGCCACTCGGAACCGCGCAGCAGCCGCCGGATCACCGGCGCGGCCCTGCCGGGTACGGGGCGGATGGCATGGCGGGCCTCCTGAGTGCAGCACGACGAGCGCCGACCAGGCTTCCCGGCTCACCTGCACAGATGGTACCCGCAACGCGGATCATGACCCATCTAGCGGCAGCCCGCGCTGCCGCTGCGGCCCGCTTCCCGGCCTGCCGGGCGCCACCGCAGCGGGATGAGACTGCGGTGCTCAGCCGACGCAGGCCGGGCCGAGCAGCTGCTTGAGGTCCGCCAGCAGCGAGGGCGACGGGCGGACCCGCAGCTTGTCATCGAGCCGCATGATCCTGGTCCGCGATCCGCTCTGCAGCCGCAGGTGCACCTCATTCGGGCCGGGATGGGTGCTCAGCACCTCCCGCAGGCGGCTCACCACCGGCGCGACGCACCGCGCCTCCGGCAGCGACACCACGAAAGGGCCGAGGTCGCCGCTGGGCAGCTCAGGTGTGCTCACCTCCATCGCGATCAGCTTGGGCTGCTCCTCGCGCCGGTCCAGCCTGCCCTTCACCACCAGGATCGCGTCGTCGATGATCAGCGCCATGAACTGCTGGTAGGTAGCGGGGAAGAACAGCACCTCGATCGCGCCCTCAAGGTCCTCAAGCGTGGCCGCGGCCCAGGTGTTGCCCTGCTTGGTGACCTTGCGAGCCACCCCGGACAGGATGCCGCCGACGGTGACCAGCTGGCCGTCAGCCCGGTCGCCGCGCGCGCCCCGCCCGGTGTCCTCCTCGGCCGAGCCGACCAGCTCGGCGACCGAGCAGTCGGTGGCCGCGGCCACCACGTGCTCCAGGCCGAGCAGCGGGTGGTCGGACACGTACAGGCCGAGCATCTCCCGCTCGAAGGCGAGCCGGGTGGTCTTGTCCCACTCGCCGTCGGGGACCGGCACGTCGAAGGTCGCCGCGGTCTCGGCGTCGTTGCCGAACAGCGAGTCCTGGCCGATCGCCTCGTTGCGCTTGACGTCGATCACCGTGTCGATGGCCTGCTCGTGGATGAGCAGCAGCCCCTGGCGCGGGTGGCCGAACTCGTCGAACGCGCCGGCCTTGATCAGTGACTCGATCACCCGCTTGTTGCAGACGTTCACCGGCACCTTGCGCAGGAAGTCGGCGAACCCGGTGAACGCACCCTGCTGGGTGCGGGCGGCCACGATCGACTCGACCACCGCGGCGCCCACGTTGCGGATCGCGGCCATGCCGAACCGGATGTCCTCGCCGACGGCGGTGAACATCGCGGTCGAGGCGTTGACGTCGGGGGGCAGCACCCGGATGCGCATCCGGCGGCACTCGCTCAGGTACAGCGCCGACTTGTCCTTGTCGCCGGCCACCGAGGTCAGCAGGGCCGCCATGTACTCAGCCGGGTAGTTGGCCTTCAGGTAGGCGGTCCAGTAGGACACCAGGCCGTAGGCGGCGCTGTGCGCCTTGTTGAAGGCGTAGTCGGAGAACGGGACCAGGATGTCCCACAGCGTCTTGACCGCGGCCGGGGAGTAGCCGTTGGCCTTCATGCCGGCCTCGAATGGCGCGTACTCCTTGTCCAGGATCTCCTTCTTCTTCTTGCCCATGGCCCGGCGGAGCAGGTCGGCGGCGCCCGGCGAGTAGCCGGCCAGCTTCTGCGCGATCGCCATGACCTGCTCCTGGTAGACGATCAGGCCGTAGGTGTCGCCCAGGATGTCGGCCAGCGGCTCGGCCAGCTCGGGGTGGATGGGCACCACGGGCTTGCGGCCGTTCTTGCGGTCGGCGTAGTCGTTGTGCGCGTTGGCGCCCATCGGGCCCGGCCGGTACAGCGCGCCGACCGCGGAGATGTCCTCGAAGTTGTCGGGCCGCATGCTGCGCAGCAGTGCGCGCATCGGGCCGCCGTCGAACTGGAACACTCCGAGGGTGTCGCCGCGGGCCAGCAGGTCGTAGGTGGCCTTGTCGTCCAGCAGCAGCGTCTCCAGGTCGACGTCCTGGCCCCGGTTGGCCTTGATGGACTTGACCGCGTCGTCGACCACCGTAAGGTTGCGCAGGCCCAGGAAGTCCATCTTGAGCAGGCCGAGGTCCTCGCAGCTCGGGTAGTCGAACTGCGTGATGATCGCCCCGTCGGCCTCGCGCTTCCACACCGGGATGTGGTCGAGCAGCGGCTCCAGGGACATGATCACGCCGGCCGCGTGCACCCCGGCCTGGCGGATCAGCCCCTCCAGGCCGCGCGCGGTGTCGATGACCTGGCGGACCTCGTTCTCGGCCTCGTACAGCGCGCGGATCTCGCCGGCCTCGCCGTAGCGCGGGTGCTCGGGGTCGAACACGCCCGCCAGCGGGACGTCCTTGCCCATCACCGCGGGCGGGAACGCCTTGGTGATCCGGTCGCCGAGCGCGTACGGGTAGCCGAGCACCCGGGCGGAGTCCTTGACCGCCGCCTTGGCCTTGATCGTGCCGTAGGTGATGATCTGCGCGACCCGGTCCGCGCCGTACCGGTCAGTGACATAGCGGATGACGTCGCCCCGGCGGCGCTCGTCGAAGTCGATGTCGATGTCGGGCATGGACACGCGCTCTGGGTTGAGGAAGCGCTCGAACACCAGCCCGTGCGCCAGCGGGTCCAGGTCGGTGATGCCCAGGGCGTAGGCGACGATCGACCCGGCCGCCGAGCCGCGGCCGGGACCGACCCGGATCCCGTTGCGCTTGGCCCACATGATGAAGTCCGCGACCACCAGGAAGTAGGAGCAGAACCCCATCGTGGTGATGATGCCCAGCTCGAACTCGGCCTGCTTGCGGCGCGTCTGGTCATAGCCGCCGGGGTAGCGGCGGTCCATGCCCGCCCAGACCTCCCGGCGCAGCCACTCCTCGTCGGTCTCGCCCTCGGGCACCGGGAAGCGCGGCATCAGGTTCTGCTTGGCGAAGCTGACCTCGGCCCGCTCGGCGATCAGCAGGGTGGCATCACAGCCGGCCTGCCAGTCCTCGTCGGTGCTGGCCGCCCGCATCTCGGCCGGGCTGCGCACGTAGTAGCCGGTGCCCTCGAACTTGAGCCGCTTGGGGTCGGCCAGGTTCGTGCCGGTCTGCACGCACAGCAGCGCCTCGTGCGCGGTGGCGTCGCCGGGCCGGGTGTAGTGCGAGTCGTTGGTCACCACGAACGGCAGCGACAGGTCCCGGGCGATGGCCCGCAGCCCGTCCCTGGTGCGCTGCTCGATGGACAGGCCGTGATCCATGATCTCGACGAAGAAGTTCTCCGGCCCGAAGATGTCACGGAACTCGGCGGCGGCGGCCCTGGCCTCGCGCTCGTGGCCGAGCCGCAGCCGGGTCTGCACCTCGCCGCTGGGGCAGCCGGTGGTGGCGATGATCCCCCGGGAGTACTGGGCGAGCAGCTCGCGGTCCATCCGCGGCTTGCGGAAGTGGCCGTCCAGCGAGGCCAGCGAGGACAGCCGGAAGATGTTGTGCATCCCCTCGGCGGTCTGCGCCAGCAGGGTCATGTGGGTGTACGCGCCGCCGCCGGAGACGTCGTCGTCCTTCTGCGCCGGGGTGCCCCAGCGGACCGGCTGCTTGTGCCCGCGGTGCTCGGGCGCGACGTAGGCCTCGATGCCGATGATCGGCTTGATCCCGGCGGCCTGGGCCTTGCGGTAGAAGTCGTAGGCCCCGTACACGTTGCCGTGGTCGGTCATCGCGATCGCGGGCATCCCGGCCTGCTCGCACGCGGCGAACAGGTCCGCCAGCCGGGCGGCACCGTCCAGCATCGAGTACTCCGTGTGCACATGCAGATGCACAAACGAGCCGTCAGGTCCCCGTTCCAGACTCGCCGCCATGGGCATCGACTCTAGTCGCCGGCCGGACCTGCGGCCGGCCCGAAACGCCGCCCCGGTGCCGCCCGCCGCAGCCGTTTCATGATCCGGAAGGATTCCCGCCACCAGTGACCGGTTTCTCTTCCGGATCATGAAAGACGGGCCCCGGGCCGGGCCGGAATGACCCACACCGGGCGCGGGTCAGGACTCGGCGGCGAGGATCTCCAGGGCGCCGGCCAGGTCGGCGGGGTACGGGCTGGCGAACTCGACGCGGCGGCCGTCGGCCGGGTGGGCGAAGGCCAGGTTCACCGCGTGCAGCCACTGCCGGGACAGGCCCAGCCGGGCGGCCAGCACCGGGTCGGCCCCGTACAGCCGGTCGCCGACGCACGGGTGGCGGACCGCCGCCATGTGCACCCGGATCTGGTGCGTGCGCCCGGTCTCCAGCAGGATCTCGGCCAGGCTGGCGGCCCGGAAGGCCTCCAGCGTGTCGTAGTGCGTCACCGAGGGCCTGCCCCCGGTGACGACCGCGAACCGGCCGTCACCGGACGGGTGCCGGGCGATCGGCGCGTCGATAGTGCCCCGCAGCGGGTCGGGATGGCCCTGCACGAGCGCGTGGTAGCGCTTGTCCACCTCCCGGTCCCGGAACGCCTGCTTGAGCACTGCGTAGGCGCGCTCGCTCTTGGCCACCACCATCAGCCCGGTGGTGTTCGCGTCCAGCCGGTGCACGATCCCCTGCCGCTCCGCGGCGCCGCTGGTGGCGATGGTGTGCCCGGCGGCGAGCAGGCCGCCCAGCACGGTCGGGCCGGTCCACCCGGGCGTGGGGTGCGCAGCCACGCCGGCGGGCTTGTCCACCACGAGGATGTCGTCGTCTTCGTAGACCACCCGCAGGCCGGGCACCGGCTCGGCGCGGGGCGGGGCCGGGCCAGCGGGCGGCGGCGGCAGCGTGACGTCCAGCCACGCGCCACCCTGCACCCGGTCGGACTTCATCGCAGCCGCGCCGTCGACCAGCACGTCCCCGGCGCTGATCAGGCCCGCCGCGACTGCCCGCGACAGGCCGAACATCCGGGCGATGGCCGCGTCCAGCCGCTCGCCGTCCAGGCCGTCGGGGACCGGCACCCGGCGGGGGGCGGCCTGCTGGGTCATCCGGATCCGCCGCCCGCCTCGGGCTGCCCGTCGGCCGGCTGGTCCTCGGCGGCCGGCCCGGAACCTGCCAGGGCGGAATCCGGCCGCGCCGGGCAAGCCGGGCGGTCCGCGGCCGTCCCCGGCCCGGCCTGGTCATCCGCGGCAGGCCGGGGCCCGTGATCGCCATGCGGCCGCCCGTCGATGCCGGTGCCGCGCACCGACAGCAGCACGGCCAGGATGCCGCCGCAGACGATGGCCGAGTCGGCCAGGTTGAACACCGGCCAGTGCGGCACCTGGATCCAGTCCACGACGTAGCCGCGCAGCGGGCCCGGGTAGCGCAGCAGCCGGTCGGTCAGGTTGCCGGTCGCGCCGCCGAGCAGCAGCCCGAGCGCGACCGCCCAGGGCAGGCTGCGGATCCGCCGGGATGCTCGCAGGATGAACACGATGACGCCGATGGCGATCGCGGAGAACACGACCGTCATGGACGTGCCGATGCTGAACGCCGCGCCCGGGTTGCGGTCCTCGCGCAGGGTCAGGAAGCCGCCGAGCAGCCGGACCGGCGGCCGGCCGGTCAGCGTCGCCACCACGATGACCTTGGAGATGATGTCGAGGGCCAGCACGCACAGGGCCACGCCCAGCAGCACGCCCACCCGGCGCGGCCGGGACGGGCCGCCGGACGGGTCATCCGGGCGGCCGGGCAGGCCGGGAGAGCGGCCGCCCGCCGGCCCGGTCAGCGGCGTTCCTCGCGCTGCTTGCATGGCACGCACAGGGTAGCCCGCGGGAAGGCATGCAAGCGCGCCTTGCCGATCGGCCGACCGCACGACTCGCAGCTGCCGTAGCTGCCGTTCCTGATCCGCTCCAGCGCCCGCTCGGCCTGCCCCAGCAGCTCACGGGCGTTATGGGTGAGCGCGAGCTCGTGCTCGCGCTGGTAGTTCTTCGCCCCGATATCGGCCTGATCCTCGCCTGCGTCGCCGACCGCGTCGCCGAGCCGCTCGGCGATCTCGGTCTCTGCCCGGTCGATGTCCGCGCGCAGCTCATCGGCCTCGGCGGCCAGCTGGCCCGCCACCTCGCCGATCTCCTCCACGGTCCAGGGATCCTCGCCCGGCCGGACCGGGAGCGCGCTGGCGCCCGGCCTCGCGGCAGCGGTCATCTCGGCTCCCTCCGCCCGGGCCGGCAGCGCACACGCGCGCGCAGGATCAACGAACAGTCACCGGAGAATAAATGTCCGACCACGGCCACGGCAACATGCCTGGTTTGCGGCGCCTGCGCCGAAGCACCCGGGGGCCTGGCCCGCAGCGCGAGCGGGGCAGGCCGCCGTCGGCTATCCTGAAGCCCTGCACGGTGCTGATGGGGACAGCTGCCGCTGCCAGCGGTCAGGAGCGAGCCGGGGATGGTGCGAGCCCGGGAGATGCGCACAGCGGACCAGATCACCCCGGAGCCGCCGGAAGAAACGGCCTTCCCCCGCGCAGCAGGGTGACCGGACAGCGTCCGGCCCGCGCTGCGAGCCAGCTGCGGATCATCTGCCGCAGCCGCACCAGGAAGCCTGAGTAGAGTCGGCCGCAGGCGCTTCCCCAGAGTGGGCCGGACCGCTGCGAGCGCGGCCGCCGGCCAAGGAGGGTGGTACCGCGGGGCCCGCCGACGGCGCGCCTCGTCCCTCCGCAAGACGCCGTGACCGGCAGGCCCGCGGGCCGCCGGCCGACCGCGGGAGGCCGCAGCATGCCGCGCGCAGACGATTCTCACTCCCCCGTGCGCAACGCCGCGCCGGACGGCCGCACGCAGCGGGCCGAGCCTGGCCCCGCGCCGTTCCCCGACCTGCCCGCCGCGGTCGACCTGCCGGCCGTCGAGCGCGAGGTGCTGGCTCGCTGGGCCGACGGCAAGGTGTTCCACCGGTCCCTGGAGCAGACCGCGGGAGGCCCGCTGTGGACTTTCTACGAGGGGCCGCCGACCGCTAACGGCATGCCCGGCGTGCACCACATCGAGGCGCGCGTCTTCAAGGACCTGTTCCCGCGGTTCAAGACCATGCAGGGGTTCGAGGTGCCCCGCCGGGGCGGCTGGGACTGCCACGGCCTGCCGGTCGAGGTCGCGGTGGAGAAGGAACTCGGCCTGACCGCCAAGAAGGACATCGAGGCCTACGGGATCGCCGAATTCAACGCCCGCTGCCGGGAGTCGGTGCTGCGGCACGTGGACGCGTTCGCCGAGATGACCGAGCGGATGGGCTACTGGATCGACCTGTCGCAGGCGTACCGGACCATGGACCCGCACTACATCGAGTCGGTGTGGTGGTCGCTCAGGCAGGTCTTCGACGCCGGGCTGCTGACCCGCGACCACCGGATCAGCCCGTACTGCCCGCGCTGCGGCACGCCGCTGTCCGACCACGAGATGGGCCAGCCTGATGTGTACCAGACGGTGGCCGACCCGTCGGTGACCGTCCGGTTCGCGCTGCGCACGGTGCCGGACGGCACGCCGGCCCAGCTGGCCGGGGCGAACCTGCTGGTCTGGACGACGACGCCGTGGACGCTGGTGTCCAACACAGCGGTCGCGGCGCACCCGGACGAGACGTACGTCGTAGCCCGCAAGTCCGGCGACGGCGACCGGGTCGTGCTGGCCGAGGCGCTGATGCACCGGGTGCTGGGCGAGGGCTGGCACGTCGTCGCCCAGCTGCGCGGCGCTGAGCTGGCCGGGGCGACCTACGAGCCGCCGCTGCGGCTGGTCGACGTGCCGAACGCGCACCGGGTGGTGACCGGCACGTTCGTCACCACCGAGGACGGCACCGGGCTGGTGCACCTGGCTCCCGCGTTCGGCGCGGACGACATGGAGACCGGCCGGGCGCACGGGCTGCCGGTGGTCAACCCGGTCCGCCCGGACGGCCGGTTCGAGGACAGCGTGCCGCTGGTAGGCGGGATGTTCTTCAAGGACGCCGACCCGGTGATCAGCAGCGACCTGGCCGACCGGGGCATGCTGTTCCGCTCCGCAATGTATGAGCACAGCTACCCACACTGCTGGCGGTGCGGCACGCCGCTGCTGTACTACGCGCTGCCGTCCTGGTTCATCCGGACGACCGCGATCAAGGACCAGCTGCTGGCGCAGAACGAGCAGACGAACTGGCAGCCGCCGACGATCCAGCACGGCCGGTATGGCGAATGGCTGCGCAACAACGTGGACTGGGCGCTGTCGCGCAACCGGTACTGGGGCACGCCGCTGCCGATCTGGACGTGCCCGGATGAGCACCTGACCTGCGTCGGCTCGCTCGCCGAACTGTCGGAGCTGGCCGGGCGGGACCTGGCCGGGCTCGACCCGCACCGCCCCCACGTCGACGATGTCGTGCTCGACTGCCCGCAGTGCGCCCAGCCGGCCCGCCGCGTCCCGGAGGTCATCGACGTCTGGTACGACTCCGGCGCGATGCCGTTCGCGCAGTACGGCGCGCCGCTGCGGAACGATGCCGAGTTCCGCCGCGGTTACCCGGCGCAGTTCATCTGCGAGGCGATCGACCAGACCCGCGGCTGGTTCTACTCGATGATGACGGTCGGCACGCTGCTGTTCGGCCGGTCGTCCTACGAGAACGTGGTGTGCGTCGGGCTGGTGGTCGACGAGCGCGGCCGCAAGATGAGCAAGCACCTGGGCAACGTGCTGGAGCCGATCCCGCTGATGGACGCGCACGGCGCGGACGCGGTGCGGTGGTTCTTCGCCGCGGCCGGGTCACCGTGGGCCACCCGCAAGATCGGCGCCGCGGCACTGGAGGAGATCGTCCGCAAGGTGCTGCTGACCTACTGGAACACCGCCTCGTTCCTGGTGCTGTACGCCAACGCGGCAGCCCGCAGCGGACACGGCTGGGACCGGCGCCGGGCGGCTGCGGCGCCTTCCCCGGCCGGCCGGCCGATCCTGGACCGCTGGCTGCACAGCGAGCTGCACGCACTGGTCCGCGACGTCACCGCGGCGCTGGAGGGCTTCGACTCGGCCACCGCCGGGCGGCGGCTGGCTGGCTTCATCGACGACATGTCCAACTGGTACGTGCGCCGGTCGCGGCGCCGGTTCTGGGACGGCCCGGCCACGCCCGACGGCGCGGCGGCGTTCGCGACGCTGCACGAGTGCCTGGATACGCTGACCCGGCTGATGGCGCCAATCGCCCCGTTCCTGACCGACTACCTGTGGGACGTGCTGCGCACCCCAGAAGCGCCGGACTCAGTGCACCTGGCCGGGTGGCCGGCGGCTGACCAGTCGCTGATCGACGAGCGGCTGTCGCAGCAGATGTCGCTGGCCCGCCGGCTGGTCGAGCTGGGCCGGTCGGCCCGGTCCGCGGCCTCGCTGCGGGTGCGCCAGCCGCTGGCGCGGGCCCTTGTCGGCGCGGCCGGCTTCGCCGACCTGCCCGCCGAGCTTCGCGCGCAGGTCGCCGACGAGCTCAACGTGCACGCGCTGGAGCCGCTGGCAGCGGTGGTCGGCGAGCTGGTCGACTACTCGGTGAAGCCGAATTTCCGCGCGCTCGGGCGCCGGTTCGGCAAGGGCACCCCCGCGGTCGCGGCCGCGGTTGCCGCTGCCGACCCGGCTGCGCTGGCCGCCGCGCTGGACAGCACGGCGGGCACGGCGACGGTCGTGGTCGACGACACCGAGGTCAGCCTGGGCGCCGACGAGCTCATCGTCACCCAGACTCCCCGCTCGGGGTGGGCGGTGGCCGCCGAGGGAGGCGAGACCGTCGCGCTGGAGGCCACGATCACGCCGGAATTGCGCCGCGAGGGCTACGCTCGCGAGGTCGTCAGGCTGGTCCAGGACGCCCGCAAGGGCGACGGCCTGGACGTGAGCGACCGGATCTCGCTGTGCTGGCGCACCGGCGACCCGGAACTTGCCGCCGCGCTCACCGAGCACGCCAGCCTCATCGCTGCCGAGGTGCTCGCAGTCGACTACGGGCCGCGCGAGCCGGGCCAGGGCGCGCCGGGCGGGGCCGACGAGCACGAGGACGCTGACCTGGGCCTGACGTTCTGGATCCGGAAGACGGCCGACACGAGCGGGTAGCGCCCCGGATGCTCCGGCCGCCCGGACGTCGGCGGGCGGCGCGGACTCAGGTCTGCGGCGCGTCCGGCTTGCAGGCCTTGCATGGCACGAGGCCGCTGTCGACCGCCGCCGTCCGTGACATGACCTCAAGGTCTTCCGGACCCATGAACCGGATGAGTATGCACTCACTGCGGTGGAAACGGGCGATGCCCGGGACCACTGTGACCTGGTCGCTGTCCGTGGCCGGCTGGCCGGCGCCCGACGGCCCGCCCGCCTGCGCGTCCGGGCTGCCGCCTTCCTGCCCGGCGACGTCCGGGCGAGCAGCGGGCTCGGCGGCAGCGGCAGCGCGCTCAGCCTCAGCAGTTGCGGGCTCGTCCCCCGCGGGCTCGTCCCCCGCGGGCTCAGCGTCGACGGCAACGAGCTCGGCCTCGACGGCAGCGGGCTCTGGGGCAGCGGGCTCTGGGGCAGTGGGCTCGGCGGCAGGCCGAGCCTCGGCGGGCTCAGCAGTGGCGGGCTGAGCCTCGGCGGCAGCGGCCGCGGGGGCGGCGGCGGTCGCATCCGGTCTCTCCGGCTCTGGCGCTTTGCCAGCTGCCTGCGGGCCGGGTCCGGCTGGCGGTGCGGGCTCCGGACCGGGCGGCTGCGACTCCGCAACCGGCTGGGATTCGGCGGCTGGCTGTAGTGCTGCGGCCGATTCCGGCGCTGCGGCCGACTCTCCGGCCGCGGGCTCGGGAACAGGCGGCTCGGAGCGCGAGGCGGGCTGATCCGGCGGCGGGACGGACGGCGCGGGCTCGGCGTCTGCCTCCGTGTCCGGCGCGTCCGGCAGCAGCCGGACGGCACCCGGCACGGCAGGTCCGTCAGCCGGCAAAGACGCCGGTCCGGCCATCTCGAGGTCGGCGGGAGCGCCGACCAGCGCCGCCTCCGCGGGCTCCGGAATGGCCGCCGGGGCGGTCGCAGGACTGGCGCCGAAGAAGTTCTCCCGCCAGATCAGCACGCCCGCGACCAGGAGCACTCCCGCCAGCGCGGCGACCCCGATCGACAGGTAGACAAGCAGCAGGCTGCTAGTGAGAATTCCTCCCACTAGCAGCCCGATTGCTACGACGACGATCGAAAGGACGGCACCGAACCGGATCACGGCTAGCTCCATTACCGGCGGCGGCTAGCTCCATTACCGCTGGATGCAGCACACCGATCGCGAGTTACCGACGGTCGTGCTGGCCGCCACTGTCGGCCGGGTGGAACCCGCCATTGTGCGCCACGGGCTCGGGTACGGGCGCGTACGACCCGGCCGCGGAGGGCTGGCCGCTATTGCGCGCGTCCATCCGGCCCATTCCGGCCGGCACCGAGCTCTGCGGGTTGGCGCTGACGGCAGGGAATACCCCGCTGTCGGCCGCGCCAGCTTCCAGGTCGCGCAGCTGGCCTTCCAGGTAGGCCTTGAGCCGACTGCGGTACTCGCGCTCGAATGCGCGCAGGTCGTCCACCCGGCGCTCGAGTTCCTCCCGCGACTGGACCAGCGAGCCCATCGCCTGGCGGTGCCGCTCCTGGGCGTCGCGCTCAAGGCTCTCGGCCCGGGCCCGGGCGTCGCTGGTGATCTGCTCAGCCTGGCGGCGCGCCTTGCCCAGCAGGTCGTCGGCCTCCCGGCGGGCCCGGCCGAGCGTCTCGTCCGCTTCCCGGCGGGCGTCGGCAATGGCCTGGTCCGCAGTCTGCTGGGCGAGCGCGAGCACCCGGGCGGCCGTGTCCATGTTGTCCTCGACGGGCTTCATCGAGCCCATCATCACCGGCTCGGGGCGCCGCTCCGGCTCGTGCCGCGGCGGCTCGGCCGCCATGAGGTCCTGGGCTGGCTCGATGTGCGGGGCGTTCAGGCTGGCCGCTGGTGCCTTGCCGCCGCCACCGCGCAGGACCTCGGCCAGCTTGGCCCGGAGCTCTTCGTTCTCCTGGATCAGCCGGTCGAGCTCGGCCTCGACCTCATCGAGGAAGGCATCCACTTCCTCTTCGTCGTAGCCGGGCCTGAGCCTCGTCGTGCTGAACTGCTTGTTCCGCACATCCGCGGGCGTCAGTGGCATATCGTCTCCTCGCGCGTGGTCCGCTATGGACGCTACCCGATCACAGCTGTCCCACGACTTGCAACAGCACAATGATCACCAGGAACAACAGCATGAAGCTGAGGTCAAGGGCCACACTACCCAGCCTGACCGTGGGAATGTAGCGCCTTAGCAACTTCAATGGCGGATCTGTGGCCGTGTAGACACCCTCAGCAATCACCAGGACGAACCCGTGCGGCTGCCAGGACCTTGAGAAGGCCTGTATCCAGCTGAAAATCAGCCGGCCGATGAGCAACAGCAGGTACAACGACAGCGCATAGGTCAGTACGATCCTTGCGACGTTCACATCCCCGCCCTGCCCTCACGGCCGAGGCCGGATGGCCGCCTCAAGTGCTGCACTGGATCCTGCGCCCGCGAGTTGCCTAGCTCTGGTTGAAAAAATCCCGTTCCGCGATGCGGGCCTTGTCCTCGGCCGCCACTTCCACGTTGGCCGGGGACAGCAGGAACACCTTGTTGGTGACCCGCTCGATGCTCCCGCGCAGCCCGAAGATCAGGCCCGCAGAGAAGTCGACCAGGCGCTTGGCGTCACTGTCGACCATCTCCGTCAGGTTCATGATCACCGGAGTGCCATCACGGAAATGCTCTCCGATTGTCCGGGCCTCATTGTACGTGCGCGGGTGGAGCGTGGTGATACGAGTCAGATCGGTCGTCTGGACCTGCGCGGGCGCGGGCGCGGGATGGTCGGGCAGCCGGTCCGGCACGGCGCGGTCGCGCGCGGCGCGGCCACCGTCGTAGCCGTTGTCCGCGAAGCCAGCCTGGTGCACCTCGTGCCTGTCGTCCGGCTCGGCCAGCTCGCCGCCGTACTCCTCGTACTCCTCGTCGGCGCCATACTCATCCTGGTAATGACCCTCGTAGCGGCCGTCGTCCTCTACCAGGCCGAGATAGACCGCCATCTTGCGCATCGCGCTGGCCATCTGCTGCCCTCCGTAGTGCCTGCGTGGCGGCGCCGCACGCGCGTACGGCCGACCACGGGTCGGACATTACCTGACTGATGTCGGCCGGCCGCCGAGCAACGCCGTACCGATCCGCACATGTGTCGCGCCGGCGGCGATCGCTTCCTCCAGGTCACCGCTCATGCCCGCGGAGATCATGGTCGCGCCGGGATGGGCGGCGCGGACGTCTGCCGCTACCTCGGCGAGCCGGCCGAACGCCGGGGCGGCAGGCGCGCCGAGCGGCGCCACCGCCATGACCCCGCCAAGGGCGAGCCCCTCTTCCGCGGCGACCAGGGCGGCCAGGCCGGGGACGTCGGCGGGCAGCGCACCGCCCCGTCCCGGCTCGGCGTCCAGGCTTACCTGGATCAGGCAGGTGATGACCCGGCCAGCCGCCCGGGCCCGCGAGCCGATGGCGGCGACCAGCCTGGACCGGTCCACCGAGTGGATGACGTCGGCGTACCCGGCCACGCTCTTGACCTTGTTAACTTGCAGTTGCCCGACGAAATGCCAGGTCAGCGGCAGCCCTAGCGCCATGCACTCGGCCGCCTTCGGGGCGGCCTCCTGGTCCCTGTTCTCGCCAACATGCCGGATGCCCAGATCGCTGAGCAGCCGGATGTCGGAGGCAGGGAAGGTCTTAGTGATCGCGATCAGCGTGATCCCGGCTGCATCCCGGCCGACAGCGGCGCATGCCGCAGCGGTCCTGGCCTGCAGTGCATCCAGGTTGCGGCGCAGCTGTGCCGCGCGCTCGGCGGCGGGCGCGGCTGCCTGGCTCACTTCAGGAAGTCGGGAACGTCGAGGTCGTCTTCCTCCTCGAATACCACCGAGCGACGGCGCGCCCCGGCGGTGTCGGGGACCCGCACCACGGCGGGCTCGGGCTCGCGCGGCAGGCCGGCCGACTGGTCGCCAGCCACCGTGCCGGCCGACGCCTGCCGGGCGGCGGGAACGCTGGCAGCCGGCTCGCCCGCGGACCCGGCTTCCTGCGCCGCCGTACCGCTGCTGCCCGCCGGCCCGGCGCCCGCGCCCGCCCCGAATGCCTGCGGGCCGGCCGGCCGGGTGCCGCCCTGCTCGTCCTGCAACGGCTGGCTGTCCCGGCCCGCGGCCGGGACGGGAGCGTACCCCGCTGCCTCCGCCGCAGGCGGCTGCGCGGCCGCGGGCTGGTCCGCGCCCGCCCGGGGTGCGGGCTCGGCGGCGACCGGGGCGGCAGGCGCAGCGCCGGCCAGGCCGCTGACCGTCCGCACGTCACCGGAGTGGCTGGCCAGCGGGTAGGGCTTCCAGCCCGCTCCGTAGCCGTTCGAGGTCACGGCCGTCCCGGCCGCAGCGCCGAGCCGCCCCTGCCGGGTGCGCGTGGCCTGGTCGTCGAAGCCGGCGGCGATCACCGTGACCCGCACCTCGTCACCGAGGGCGTCGTCGATGACCGCGCCGAAGATGATGTTGGCGTCCGGCGCCGCCGAGTTGGCCACCAGCTGGGCGGCCTCGTTGATCTCGAACAGGCCGAGGTCGGAGCCGCCCTGGATGGACAGCAGCACGCCGTGCGCACCGTCGATGCTCGCCTCGAGCAGCGGGCTGGAGATGGCCATTTCCGCCGCGGCCACTGACCGGTCGTCACCGCGCGCCGAGCCGATGCCCATCAGCGCCGAGCCGGCCCCGGACATGACCGACTTCACGTCGGCGAAGTCCAGGTTGATCAGTCCGGGCGTGGTGATCAGGTCGGTGATGCCCTGAACACCGGACAGCAGGACCTGGTCCGCTGCCTTGAAGGCGTCGAGCACGCTGACCTGCCGGTCGGAGATGGACAGCAGCCGGTCGTTCGGGATGACGATGAGCGTGTCCACCTCCTCGCGCAGCCGGTCGATGCCGCTGTCGGCCTGCCCGGCACGGCGCTTGCCCTCGAAGCCGAACGGCCGCGTGACGACGCCGATCGTGAGCGCGCCGAGTGACCGGGCGATGCTGGCCACCACCGGCGCGCCGCCGGTGCCGGTCCCGCCGCCCTCGCCGGCAGTGACGAAGACCATGTCGGCGCCCTTGAGGACCTCCTCGATCTCCTCGCGGTGATCTTCGGCGGCCTTGGCACCGATGTCCGGGTTGGCCCCGGCACCGAGCCCCCGGGTGAGCTCCCGGCCGACGTCGAGCTTGACGTCGGCGTCGCTCATGAGCAGGGCCTGCGCGTCAGTGTTGATCGCGATGAACTCAACGCCCTTGAGTCCCTCTTCGATCATCCGGTTCACGGCATTGACGCCGCCCCCGCCGATACCGACGACCTTGATGACCGCCAGATAGTTCTGCGGTGCTGCCACGAGGAGGGACCCTTTCGCTTGGTTGCTCCGCCACTGCCCCGAAGGCGGCGGCTGCTTACTGCCTGCTGCCCTGCCAGGCTCGCCGAGCCTTGCCGTGCAGCGCCCCGGTCTGCGGCGCTGTCCCAGGGCGGCTCACGAAGATGCGCCACCCCCGCTCCCCGGCCGAGCCGGCCCGCGATTTCAGCACGTCAACTCTCACCCTCAAGTTGAGATTTAGAGTTATGTTAAGCTGCTGACTGTTAGGGACAGTAGGGTTGCGGGCCGGCCGGGTCAACTAACGCCACGCGCATCGCGCCGGCGTGTCGTAACGGCATTTCGCCTGGCCCGCCAGCCCGGCGGCACACGGCCCGGGTCGCTGCCCCACCGGCCTCAGCGACCGCGGCCAGCCACAGCAGCACCGGGCCGGTCGATGCGCGGTGCCGCTGAAGCGCTCTGATCGAGCGGCGGCACTCCCCCAGCTACAGCCTCGGGCCAGCCTGAGGCGAATGCGGCGAGACGGCCACGGCGCCGTCGGCCGGCCGCGGCGCTCGGCCGGCCGCGGCGCTCTCGGCCGGCAAGGGCGGCACTCCCCTGGAATCCGCGGCGCTTCTCCGGGACCCGCGGCGCTTCTCCGGGACCCGCAGCTGGGAGCTGACCGGCCGCGCCGGGCGCTCGGCCGTGCTGGCGCGCGGGTCAGCCGGAGGTCACCGCGCTGGCGGGGTCGCTGACGTCGTAGTAGGTGGCGCGCCGGCGCATCAGGATGCGCAGCTCGGCGGCCTTGGCGGCCTGGTCGGCCGGGCTGCCCCAGTTGATCGTGACGCCGCCGCGCAGCCGGAGCGCGACCTGGCCGGCCGCGGGCGCGCTGACCGCGGTCAGGCGGCGGCGCAAGGTGCCGGGCAGGGCGCGCAGCACGCCGGCCGCCGCGCGCACCTCGGCGCTGCCGCGCAGCGGGCCGGGCGGCAGCGCCCGCAGCAGCGGCGGCCCGGCCGGGCGGGCGGCGGCCGACCACAGCACCACCCCGAACCGGTCGACGACCTCGTACTGGCCGCCGCTGGCGACGGCGAAGACCGCGGTGCGCGGTCGCACGGTGATCGTGACGCCATCCGGCCAGTCCCGGCGGACCTGCGCCGACTGGACCAGCGTGAGCTGCTCCACCTGCCGTGCCGCCTGCGCCGTGTTGACTTTGATCAGCGGCGTCCCGGTCGCGATCCCGGCTGCCCGCAGCACCTGCTCGCGCAGCGCCGGACGGGCGCCGGTCACCGCCACCGACCTGACGACCAGCAGGCTGGAGCCCAGCAGGAGCCATGCCGCGCCGCCGACGATCGCGACCAGGGCCACGATGAAGAACGCCAGCTTCCACCGGCGGCCCGGGCGCCGCGTGCTGGCGGCAGCGCCCGGGCCGCGATCGGCGGCCGGGGCAGTGCCCCCAGTGGAGCGGGCCGCGGTAGAGCGGGCCGCGGCAGAGCGAGCCCCAGCGGCCGGGCCGGCGGCGGCCCTGCTGCCGCCGGGACCGCTGCCGCCGGGACCGCTGCCGCCGGGAGCCCGGCCTGCCGGGGAGCCGCCGGCTGGCGTCCGGGACGACGGGGACCGCGGTCCGGTCACTGCCCGGCCGCCCGCTCCCGCAGGGCCGCGACGATGCGCGGGCCTAGCGTGGTCACGTCCCCTGCTCCCATCGTCAGCACCAGGTCGCCGGGCTTGGCAATCTCCGCGACACGGGCGAGGGCTGCGTCGAAGTCGGGCAGGAACTGCGCGCCGCCGGGGACCGCGTCGGCCACCAGCCGACCGGTAACCCCGGGCTCGGGGTCCTCGCGGGCGGCGTAGATGTCCAGCACGATCGCCTCGTCGGCCAGGCCAAGGGCCGTGCCGAAGCCGGCCGCGAACAGCCGGGTCCGGCTGAACAGGTGCGGCTGGAACACCGCGATCACCCGGCCGCCGTCAGCGATGTCGCGCGCGGCGGTCAGGTCGGCGGCCAGCTCGGTGGGGTGGTGGGCGTAGCTGTCCAGCACCCGCACGCCGTCGGCCTCGCCCTTGGGCTCCATCCGCCGCCGCGCGCCGCGATAGCCGGCCAGCCCGCGGGCTATCTGCGCGGATGCGAAGCCAAGCTCGGCGGTCAGCGCGAACGCGGCGGCCGCGTTCAGCGCGTTATGCCGGCCGGGCACGGCGATCTGCAGCGGCACGGCGGCCTGGCTGCCGGGCGCCGTCCGGCTGCCGCTGGTCACCTCCAGGCCGGTGGCCATGCCGCGGGAGATGACCGCACCGAGGCGGTAGTCCGCGTCGGCGGCCTGCCCGTAGGTCAGCACCCGCACGCCCGCGCTGCCCGCGTCGGCGGCCAGGGCTCGCGCCCCGGCGTCGTCGGCGCAGGTGATGAGCGCGCCGCCAGGCCGGATCCCGCGCGCGAACGCGGCGAACGCCGCCTCGATCTGCTCCAGGCTGTCGTAGTTATCCAGGTGGTCGGCCTCGACGCAGGTCACGACAGCGGCATCCGGGGACAGGCTGAGGAACGAGCCGTCGCTCTCGTCGGCTTCGGCGACGAACAGCTCGCCGCTGCCCTGCTCGGCGCCGAGGCCGGTCTCGGCCAGGATGCCGCCGATGACGTACGACGGCGCCGCGCCAGCGCTGCGTAGCACCGTGGTGATCATCGAGGTCGTCGTGGTCTTGCCGTGCGTGCCCGCGACCGCGATGCCGCGGCGGTCGAGCATGACCGAGGCCAGCGCCGCTGACCGGTGCACGATCCGCAGCCCCCGCTGCCGGGCCGCGGCCAGCTCCGGGTTGCCCGGCCGGATCGCCGTGGACACCACCAGCGTGTCAGCCGTGCCGAGGTGCTCGGCCGCATGGCCGACGTGCACCCCGGCGCCGAGCGCCGCAAGCTCGTCGAGCTGCGCCGAGGCCGCGGCGTCGCTGCCGGTCACGGTAACCCCGCGCGCCAGCATGATCCGGGCGATGCCGGACATCCCAGCTCCGCCGATGCCCACGAAGTGCACCTGGCCGAGCTCGCTGACCGGAACCGGTGATACCGGCGTGACCAGGCCCATCGCGCTGTCCCTCCTGTCTTGCCGACTGTCCCGCCTGCCCGGCCGGGCCTGCCCTTTCCCCGCTGTCCTGCCTGCTCCGGCCGGCCGGTCACCGGCCGCGGCGGCCACGGCGCCCGCGCGCCGCGCGCAGCACCTCGGCCGCCAGGTCGCTGTCCGCCCGGCTGTTGCCCGCCCCGGCCGTGGCGTGCGACATAGCCGCGACCAGCTCGGCGTCCAGCATGATCGGCAGCAGCGTGTCGCGGATCCAGTCCGGGGTCAGGCTGGCATCGTCCACGATCAGGCCGCCGCCGGCCTCCTGCACTGGCAGCGCGTTCAGCCGCTGCTCGCCGTTGCCGTGCGGCAGCGGGACGTAGGCGGCGGGCAGGCCGACCGCGGTGAGCTCGGCACATGTCATCGCCCCGGCCCGGCACAGGGCGAAATCCGCTGCCGCGTAGGCCAGGTCCATCCGGTCTACGTACGGCAGGACGACGTAGGGGGTCTCGCCCGGCGGCACGCTGATCGCGGCCGCGTGCGCCGGCCCGGCGATGTGCAGCACCTGCACCCCGGCCGACTGCAGCCTGCCGGCCGCGCCCGCCACGGCCCTGTTGATCGAGCCGGCTCCCTGCGATCCGCCGGTCACCAGCAGCACCGGCAGGTCAGGGCGCAGCCCGAAATGGGCCCGTGCCTTATCGCTGACCGCCAGCCGGTCCAGCCCGGCGATCTCCCGGCGGATCGGGGTGCCGAGGAAGCGGGCGTGCCGCAGCCGGGTGCCGGGCTGCCCGGTGAACACCTGCCGGGTCAGCAGCGCGCCGATCCGGTTGGCCAGGCCGGGACGCGGATTGGCCTCATGCACCACGATCGGCACCCGGCGCCGCCAGGCTGCCAGGTAGGCGGGCGCGGCCACGTAGCCGCCGAAGCCGACCAGCACCTGCGCCCCGGCCTCGTCCAGCACGTCCGCCGTCGCAGTCACCGCGGCGGCCAGCCGCCCTGGCACCGACAGCAGCTGCGGCGTGACCGATCTCGGCAGCGGCACGGCCGGGATCAGCGCCAGTTCGTAGCCGCGCAGCGGCACCAGCCGGGTCTCCAGGCCGCGCTCGGTGCCCAGGCACACGATCGGGATGTCCGGGTCTGCCCGCCGGAGCGCGTCCGCGAGCGCCAGCGCCGGCTCGATATGGCCTGCGCTGCCGCCGCCTGCGAGCACCACGCTCATCGCCGCCTGCCTTCCTCTCCGCGCCCGATCTGGCACTTGCGCGCCCGGGGCCCGGTCCGGCCGCTCGCGCTCAGCGCCGCTGACCGCCTGGGCTCAGCCAGCTTAGAGCGCGCCGGGGCAGGCTGGGGCCAGCAGCGGCCAGCGCCTGCGCCGCCCCGGGCTCGCGGCGCGCGAAAGCCAGCAGCATGCCGAGCGCCACCATCGTCGCCAGCAGCGAGGACAGGCCATAGGAGATCAGCGGCAGCGGCACGCCGGTGATCGGCAGCACTCCCAGCACCGCGCCGATGTTCACCATCGCCTGGCCGACGATCCAGGCGGTGATGGCCGCCGCGGCCAGCCGCATGAACGTGTCGGTGACCCGCCGCGCGATCCGCAGTCCGGCGTACGCCAGCCCTGCGTACAGCACGCTGACGCACAGCGTGCCGATCAGCCCCAGCTCCTCGCCGAGGATGGCGAAGATGAAGTCGGTGGTGGACTCGGGCACCCAGCCCCACTTGCCGCCGCCGGCGCCCAGGCCCACTCCGAACAGGCCGCCCGAGCCGATCGCCCACTTGCCCTCCACCGCCTGCCAGTCAGCACCCGTGATCTTGTTCTGCGGGGCAAGGAAGCTGGTGAGCCTGGTCATCGCGTAGGGCTCGACCACCACGAAGGCCAGCATCGCGAAGGCCATCAGCCCGAGCAGGGCGAGGAACAGCCGCGCCGGGATGCCGATAACCCACAGCAGGGCCAGGAAGATGATCGCGAGCAGGAACGTGGTCCCGAGGTCATGCCCGAGCATGACCAGCAGGCAGATCACCGCCATGGCTGGCATCAGCGGGATCAGCAGCGGCCGCCAGTCGGTGAGCTGGCCCAGTTCGTCCCGGCGGGCGAGCAGGTCCGCTCCCCAGAGCACGAAGGCGAGCTTGGCGAACTCCGACGGCTGCAGCTGAAACCCGGCGACCCCGATCCAACGGGTACCGCCGGCCACGGTCTGCCCGACGGCCAGCACGGCCACCAGGCCGATGATGGACGCCAGCAGCAGCGGCCTGGCCGCCACCCGGAAGAGCCGGGGCGCGCACTTCGACATCCCCCACATCAGCCCCGCGCCCACGATGGCGCCGAGTAGCTGGTGCTCGAATCCGCTGTACAGCGGCAGGCCGTACAGCAGGTCGTAGGCGGTAGTGCTGGAGAACACCATCACCAGGCCCAGGGCCAGCAGCAGGCCGGTGATACCGAGCACCAGGTAATAGGAGGTGAGCGGCCGGTCCAGCAGGCCGCGGGCAGCCGCGGTCCGTTCCCGGACCGCGGTCATGCCCTGGCCGGGCGCCGCGGCGACAGCGGCGGCGGCTGCCCGCCGGCCCCGGGCGGGCGCGGTCGGGCCCGGCCCGGCGGTGTCCGCGCTCACCCTGATATCGCCGGCCGCGCCGCCGATGCGGCGAGCGCGATCCCGCGCGCGGGATCGCCCGGTGCGGGATTACGGCGCGCGGGACCGCGGCAGGTGGGATCACCGCGCGCGGGATCGTCGCGGGCCTGGCCGACGTACCGGCGCTCCGGCGCGAGCAGGACGGTGTCACCGGGCCAGGCCAGGCACGCTGCCTGCGCAACCGCACTATCCATGTCTCCAGTGTCGGCTGCCACGGCGACCAGACCCGGGACATCGGCCGCGTGTCGCGGCACCGCCTGCCTGGTCCGGCCCGGCCCCGGCCGGCCGCCAGCCGTCAGCCGGGCAGCCATTCGAGGTAGAAGATTCCCAGGCCCAGGGCAATGCACAGGCCGCAGATCAGCCAGAACCGGATCACGATCGTGGTCTCGGCCCAGCCGAGCAGCTCGAAGTGATGCTGCAGCGGCGCCATCCGGAACACCCGTTTACCGGTCATCTTGAACCCGGCGACCTGGATGATGACCGACAGCATGATGATCACGAACAGGCCGCCCAGGATGACCAGCAGCAGCTGAGTCTCGGTGCACACCGCCAGGCCCGCCAGCACCCCGCCGAGCGCCAGCGACCCGGTGTCGCCCATGAAGATCCGGGCGGGCGGAGCGTTCCACCACAGGAAGCCGAAACACGCGCCGAGCGCCGCGGCCGCGACGATAGCCAGGTCCAGCGAGTCGCGGACCGAGTAGCAGCTGGATGCCACCGGTGCGTTCGTGCACAGATGCCGGTACTGCCAGTTCGTGATCAGCACGTACGAGGCGAGCACCAGCATGGCCGAGCCGGTGGCCAGGCCGTCCAGGCCGTCCGTCAGGTTGACCGCGTTCGACCAGCCGGCGATGTACAGCACGACCCAGATGACGAACGGCACCACGCCGATCGCCGGGCCGAAATTGCGCAGGAACGAGATGTAGGGGCCGGCCGGGGTCAGGTCGTACTGGTCGGGGTAATGCAGCACGAGCAGGGCGAACGCGACCCCGACCACGGCCTGTCCGGCCAGCTTGGCGCCGCTGCGCAGGCCCAGGCTGGTCTGCCGGTAGATCTTGATGAAGTCGTCGATGAAGCCGACCAGGCCCAGGCCGGCCATCAGCCCGAGCACGAGGATCCCGGACGCGGTGAATGAGTAGTCGGTGAACTCGTGCCCGGCCAGGTAGCCCAGCACGGTGGCGATGACGATGACGGTCCCGCCCATGGTGGGCGTGCCCCGCTTGGTGGCGTGCGACGACGGGCCGTCCTCGCGGATCAGCTGGCCGTAGCCGCGCCGGGTGAAGATCCGCATGGCCAGCGGCGTGCCGAACAGCGCGAGCAGCAGCGAGACGCCGGCCGAGACCAGGATCGTCTTCACCGGGGCGCCCCGCTCACGGCGGCATGCCGCGCCGCGGGGATCTCGCCGGTCAGTTCCAGCGCCACCCGTTCCAGCCCGATCGAGTGCGACGCCTTGACCAGGACCACGTCCCCGGCGCGCAGCTGGCCGCGCAGCGCCGCCACGGCGGCCGCGCCGTCGGTTACCTCGAGCAGCTCGCCGCGCCAGCCCGGCACGCTGCGGGCGCCGTCCGCGATGAGCGCCGCCCCGGTGCCGACCACGATGAGCACCGCCACCCCGGCCCTGGCTGCCTGCGCGCCCGCCGCGAAGTGGAACGCATCAGCGCCCGCGCCCAGCTCGGTCATCTGGCCGAGGACAGCCAGGCCCCGCCGGCCGCGGGCCATCACCTCCAGCGAGCTGAGCGCGGCGGCCATCGACTCGGGGTTGGCGTTGTAGGCGTCGTTCACGATCGTCACGCCGTCGCGCTCGGTGACCTCCATCCGCCACCGGCTGCGCGCGACCGCAGCCGACAGTCCCGCCGCGATCGCGTCGGCCGGCATGCCCAGCTCGCCGGCCAGCGCCGCCGCGGCCAGCGCATTGGTGACATGGTGCTCGCCGTGCAGCCGCAGCCGGACCGGGGCCGAGCTGCCGCCGGACTGCAGGGTGAACGCAGCCCGGCCGAGCTCGTCCAGCCGCACGCCGGCGGCCCGGACGTCGGCGGCCACCGACCGGCCGAACGTGACTACCCGCGCCGCGGTCCTGGCCGCCATCGCCAGCACCAGCGGGTCGTCGGCATTCAGTACCGCGACGCCATCGCGCGGCAGTGCCTCCGGCAGCTCGCCCTTGGCCCTGGCTACCTCGTCGATGCCGCCGAACTCGCCGGCGTGCGCGTGCCCGACGCACAGCACCGCGCCGAGCGCCGGCGGTGTGATCTGGCACAGCGCGGCGATGTGACCGGGGCCGCGGGCAGCCATCTCGCAGACGAGGTAGCGGGTCTCGCCGGTGACCCGAAGCGCGGTGAGCGGCACGCCGATCTCGTTGTTCAGCGAGCCCTGCGAGGCTACCGTGGGGCCGAGTTCCGCCAGCAGCTGCGCGGTCAGGTCCTTGGCGGTGGTCTTGCCGACCGATCCGGTGATCCCGATGATGGTCAGCTCCGGTACCTGCGCCAGCACCGCGCGGGCCAGCGCGGCCAGCGCGGCCAGCACGTCGTCCACGATCAGCGCCGGGACGCCGACCGGGCGGGTGGCCAGCACCGCGACTGACCCGGCCGCGACCGCGGCGGCGGCGAAGTCGTGGCCGTCGGCGCGGCTGCCGGGCAGCGCGGCGAACAGGCTGCCCGGCCCGGCCTGCCGGGAGTCGATCACCACCGGCCCGGTGACCAGGACCGCGTCGTCGGCGACTAGGTCCAGCCGGCCGCCGGTGAGCTGAGCGAGGCGCGCCAGCGGCAGCGCGATCACTGATCCTCCGATCCGGCCGGGTGCACCGAGGTCATCGTGTCGGTCAGCGGGTCGGCCGCGGCCCGGCGCCGGGTCAGGGCGGCGGCGGCCACCGCGTGGTCATCGAACGGGATCACCCTGCTGCCGACGTACTGCCCGCCCTCGTGGCCCTTGCCCGCGATCAGCACCACGTCGCCCTTGCCCGCGCCGGCGATCGCCAGCTCGATGGCGGCTGCGCGGTCGGGCTCGATGATCACGTGCCCGCGCTGTGCCTGCGGGACCGCGACGGCCCCCGACAGCATCTGCACCAGGATATCCAACGGGTCCTCGCCACGCGGGTTATCGCTGGTCAGGATGGCCACGTCGGCCAGCCGCGCGGCGGCAGCGCCCATCAGCGGCCGCTTAGCCCGGTCCCGGTCACCGCCGCAGCCCAGCACGATCGACAGGCTGCCCTGGGTGACCGGCCGCAGCGCGGTCAGCACCGCCTCGACCGCGCCCGGCTTGTGCGAGTAGTCGACGAGCACGGTGAAGTCCTGGCCGGCCTCGACCCGCTCCAGCCTGCCCGGCACGCCCGGGCAGGCTGCCACGCCGGCGACTGCCGCCCCGAGCCCCACGCCGGCCTCGATCAGCGCCACGACCGCGCCGAGCGCGTTGGCCACGTTGAACGGCCCGGGCAGGTTCACCGAGGCGTCGGCTTCCACCCCGCCGGGACCCACGATGCGGAACGTCGACCCGTCGGCTCCCGACCGCACGTCAGTGGCCCGCCAGTCGGCGGCCGACCGCCTGGCGGCCGAGAACGTCGTGATCGGGATCTGCGGCTCGGCGGCGAGCAGCCGGCCGTGCTCGTCGTCGAGGTTGACCACCCCGGCCCGGGCGTAGCGGGGAGTGAACAGCTGCGCCTTGGCCTCGAAGTAGTCGTCCAGGCTGGCGTGGAAGTCCAGGTGATCCTGGGACAGGTTGGTGAACACCGCCACGTCGTAGGAGGTGCCGGCGACCCGGCCGAGGGCCAGCGCGTGGCTGGACACCTCCATCGCCGCGGCGGTGACGCCCTGCTCGACCATCGCGGCCAGCAGCGCCTGCACGTCCGGTGCCTCGGGAGTGGTCAGCGCGCTGGGCGCGGTGACCCCGGCGACCCGCGTCTGCACCCCGCCGATCAGGCCGCTGACATGGCCGCCCATCCGCAGCCCGGACTCGATCAGGTACGTGGTGGTGGTCTTCCCGCTGGTGCCGGTCACCCCGATGAGCTGCAGCTGGGCGGACGGATACCCGTACACCCACGCGGCCACCTCGCCCAGCCGCGCCCGCGGGTCGGTCACCACGAGCACCGGCAGGCCGCTGTCGACGGCCTGCTGGCGGCCGGACGGGTCGGTGAGCACCGCGACAGCGCCGGCCGCGGCGGCCTGCGCGCAGAACCGGGCCCCGTGGTAGCGGCTGCCCGGCAGCGCCGCGTACAGGTCACCGGGTCGCACCTGGCGCGAGTCGTGGGTGATGCCGGTGACGGCGGGCATGTCCTCGGGCACCGCCGCTGGCCGGTTCCCGCGCGCCGCAGTCCTCAGGCCGAGCAGCACCGCAAGCCCCGCGAGCGGGCGCGCCGGAACGCGCTGAGGGTGAAGGGCCGCTGGCACGGCCCGAGGTTACCTCTGTTCACGGCAGGATGAGCCGCATCTTGGGTGGCTTGCTGTTGTCCGGCGGGATCTTCATCGTCTGCAGCGCGAACTTCATCACGTGGTAGAACACCGGCCCGGCGACCTGAGCGCCGTAGTACTGCCCGGACGGATGCTGCACGTTCACCGCGACGACGAGCTTGGGGTGGTCAGCGGGGGCGATGCCGATGTAGCTCGACCCGTACTGGCACAGCGCGCAGCCGTTGCCGGACACCTGCGCGGTGCCGGTCTTGCTGGCGACCGGGTAGCCGGGGATCTCGCCCCACGGCGCCGCCCCCTCGGCGTCGATCTTGGGAACCTGCTCCAGGATCTGCATCAGCTCGTGCGCGGTCTTGGCCTGGATCACCCGGCGGCGGGCCGGGGCCGGCCCGGCCCGGAACTTCCCGCCCGGGCCTGCCGTGCCGGCGACCAGGGTCGGCGTGACCCGCACGCCGCCGTTGGCGATGGTGGCGTAGACGCTGGCCATCTGCACCGCGTCCACGGCCACTCCCTGGCCGAAGGCCAGCGTGTACCGGGTGTCGCCGTAGTAGTCCGAGGTGCCTGGCCTGGGCAGCAGGCCGGCGCTCTCGCCGGGCAGGCCGAGCCCGGTGTAGGAGCCGATGCCGAACTTCCGGAAGTAGTCGTACTGCACCTGCGGGCTGATGCTCTGCGCCACCTGCACCATGCCGACGTTGCTGGAGTAGCCGAGGATCCCGGCGATCGTGTAGCGGGCGGTGGGGTGGAACTCGGCGTCGTGGAACGGGAACCCGTCGATCACGATGCTGTCGGGCACCCGGTAGGTGGACATCGGGGTCTTGTGGCCCTTTTCCAGTGCGGCGGCCACGGTGATGACCTTGGCGGTGCTGCCGGGCGCGAACACGTTGGCCACCGGGATGTCGGTGGTCGCCGCGACGCTCGCTGGCGCGGCCGGGTTGAAGGCGGGGTACTGCGCCATCGCCAGGATCGCTCCGGTCGACGGCTGGATCACCACGATCGAGCAGTTCTTCGCCTTGTCCAGGCGCACCCGCAGTGCGCACTGCTGCTCGGCGTAGTACTGGATCTCCGGGTTGATGGTCAGCCGGATGCTGCGGGCCGGGACGGGCCGCGTCACCTTCGCGTCGGTCAGCGGGATCTGCTGGCCGGTGCCCGCGGTGACCTCGACCTCCTCGCTCCCGGGCCGGCCGGCCAGCAGCGGGTTGTACTCCTCCTCCAGGCCCGCCATGCCGGTGATCTTGTTCGGCCGGGTGGAGCTGGTCGGAGTCGACTGGGTGAACCCGATGATGTTGGCGGCCAGATCGCCGTTCGGATATATGCGCGCGTAGGTGGGGTTGAGCTGGATGCCGGGCAGCTGCAGCTTGCTGATCTGCGTTCCCGCGCTCTGGCTGACGTTGGACTTCAGCGGCGCGTACTGCGCGCCGGGCGGGTGCTCCAGGGTCTGCAGCAGGGTGGTAGCCGGCATCTGCAGCGGCCCGGCGAGCGCGGTAGCGACCCGGGCGAGCTGGCCGGCCGGGATCTGCTGCGGGTCCGCGATCACCTGGTAGGTCTGCACGGTCATGGCCAGGGGCGTTCCGTCGGCCGCGGTGATCGAGCCGCGGGCCACCGGGATCGCGACCGATACCGTCCGGCTTTCGGCGGCGAGCTGGCGGTAGCTGCCGGACTCCAGGCCCTGCAGCTGGACGAGCCGCCCGGCGAACAGTGACAGGACCAGGATCACGATCGTGAGCGCAAGGTTCAGCCGCCGGTGCGGCCGGGCGCGGCGCAGCGCCGGCCGGGCCGCGGTGGCCCGGGCCGGCCGTCCGCTCTCGCGGCCTGCCCGGCCGTGGCCCCAGCCACCCGATGACCGGGCCCCCGAACCGCGCCAGTCCGGCCCGTGCCCGCCGGGCCCGTAACCCCCGGGACCACGGCCCCCGGGACCACGGGCGCCGGGCCCGCGGCCGCCTGGTCCCCGCTGGCCGCCCGCATCCCGGTGGCCGCCCTGGCCGCGCTGGCCGCCCGGGCCGTGGCCCGGGCCGCCAGGCCAGCTGGCGGCATCCGGCCGCTGCTCAGCCGCCGGGTGCCGGTGACCGCCGGGCGCCGGCATCCCTGGGCGCCGCGGGCCAGCCGCTGGCCTGCCCGCAGTGCCCGGGGCCCGGCCGGGGCCGGGACGGCTGGACGCGCCGCCGCGGCCCGGGCGGCCGTCACGCTCCGGCGCTCCGCCGGGCTCATCCGCTGACCCCGTGCCGTCGTGCCCCGCCGTCACGGGGTCCATCCCGGCACCAGCGGCACTCCCGGCACGCTGGTCGGCTGGGTGTAGCTGCGGCCGGTGCGCAGGTCGAGGAAGTCCAGCCGCTGCTGCTGGCGCATGCCCAGCTGGTACGCCCGGCGGGCGATCGCGGCCGGGGTGCCCTCGCTGGCGACCTGCTGCCGGAGCTGCTGTTCCTGCTGGGTCTTCAGGACGTTGCCCTGCTGGAGGTTGTCGATCCGCAGCGAGGAAGCGGCCAGCGTGGTGTTGATCACCAGCAGGCAGATCAGCCCGCCGCCGAGCAGCGCGAGTATCAGCAGCACGAACGGCATGCGCGCGGACCGGGCCGCCGCGCCCAGCCTGCCCGGCAGGGCCGCAGCTGCTGTGGCCGTAGCCGCTGCTGGCGCGGGCCGGGCCGCCGTGACCTGCGACGCCGTGACCTGCGATGGCTGTGCCCGGGACGGCGCGGCGGCCGGCGCGGCCAGGCCGCTGCCCCGGCGGGAAGGCCGGGCTGGCGGCGCTGCGGGCCCGGCGGACGTCCGGCTGCCCGGCGCCGCCGCGCGGCCTCGCCCCGTGGCGCGGGCGGCCGTGGCGGCCCGGGCCGGCCCTGCCGCCCGGC
>JBKQSL010000029.1:0-10808 GCA_052143655.1 Streptosporangiaceae bacterium
AGCGTCGGCACCTACGCCGGCCAGGTGGTCATGGAGGGCTTCATCGGCCGCAGCATCCCGCTGTTCACCCGCCGGGCAGTGACGATGCTGCCCGCCCTGGTCGTGCTCGGCCTGGGCCTGCCGGTCACCGACTGCCTGGTCATCTCCCAGGTGGTGCTGTCGTTCGGCATCCCGTTCGCGCTGGTGCCGCTGGTCGCGCTGACCCGCCGGGCCGACATCATGGGCGCGCTGGTCAACCGGCGGGTGACCACGCTGGCCGCGGGCTGGGTGGCCGGGATGATCATCGCGCTGAACGTCTGGCTGCTGGCGACCTCGCTGTGAGCTGACCGGCGACCGGCCATCCGGGTGCCCCCCCGTCAGGTGCGCAGGTACGAGGCGCCGTTCAGGTCCAGCACCGCGCCGCTGGCCCACTGCGCCTGCGGCGAGGCCAGGTACCGCACGGCTGCGGCCACCTCCGAGCCGGCGCGTCCCGGCTTCTGCTCAGGCGGGGGCCGGGGCGCGGTAGGACCGGTGGCCGCCGCCGCCAGCCCGCTTGGCGTCGTACATGGCCTCATCGGCCCGGCTCAGCAGGGAGGGCAGGTCCTCGCAGTCGGCGATCTCCGCGATCCCGACGCTGGTGGTGTAGCTGACGGGTGCCCCGCCGCCGGTGATCACCGCGCTGGGCGAGCCCGTCAGCTGGCCCGCCACCCGCTCGGCGGCCTGCTCTGCGGCTCCGGGCAGCAGGACGACGAACTCGTCGCCGCCGTAGCGTCCGGCCACGTCGCCGGGCCGGACCCGCTCCCGGCAGGACCGGGCCAGGTCGGTGAGCACCAGGTCGCCGACCGCATGCCCGCACATGTCGTTGATCTGCTTGAACCGGTCAACGTCCATCATCAGCGCGGTGAGCGGCAGCCCGTTCCGGCGTGCGTGCACGAACATGCCCTCGGCCAGCTCCATGAAGTGCCGCCGGTTGTGCAGCCCGGTCATCGCGTCGATCGAGGCGAGCTCCTGGTAGCGCTGCGCAAGCTCGTTGTTGTCCCGCAGCGCGGTGAACTGCCGTGCGCTGACCAGGACCGTCAGCGCCAGGGCCCCGACCATCAGGCCGCCCAGCGCGTCGAAGCTGACGCTCCTCAGGCCGATCACCATCAGCAGCAGGTAGCTGCAGGCCACCGCCAGGTACGGCACCACGCTGATGTGCGCCGCCGTTTCGCGTGGCGGCGCGGCCACCTCCTCGTGCGGGTCGGCCCGCAGCTGGCAGCTGGCCGCCAGGAACAGCAGCGTCAGCGCGAGCATCCAGAGCGTGTCCACCGGGTCGCCGCCCAGGTAGCTGGAATGCGCGGTGATGTAGTCGTAGGTGAGGTCGGCGGAGATCAGGGCCAGCTGGCCGGCCACGAACAGCCGCAGCGGGATCACCGCCGGCCGGGGCGCGCCCCGGGCCAGCAGCGACACCACGCCGAACAGCAGCAGCAGGTCGCCCACCGGGTAGGCGTAGTTGACGATGTCGATCAGCCGGAATCCGTGCCCGGACGCCACTGCCGGGCCGAGCGCGATGTACCAGATGAAGGTGGCCCCGCCGGCGAACACGATGCCGATGTCCAGCAGCAGCCGGGTCCATTCCGGCCGGGACCGCCGCCGCCCGGGGAACAGCAGCATGCCGATGAATGCGAGCGGGCAGTAGCTCAGGTAGGCGGCATCGGCCCAGGTGGGATAGGCCCGCTCGTGCAGGATCACCTCGTAGAACAGCTGCAGGACGTCGCCGAGCATGTACAGCGTCAGCGCTATGGTCAGCATCCCCCAGGCCCGCCGGATCGGCCGGCTCAGCTGCTTGCGGCGGGTCACCAGGAAGGCGCAGACGACGACGGCGCCATTGGGGACCAGCTGAGCCAGGTCGCCGATCAGGGCCTGGTGTTCGATGCCGCCCCAGCGGAAGATCTGCCAGAGCCCGTAAACCCCCATGATCACGACCGCGGCGATCAGCTGGCCCGGGCCGACTAGGTCGGCGGCATGCCGGACAGCGCCCCGGACCGTCCGCACGGCGCGCGTCACCGGCCCGGCTGCCGCCCCGCCCGGCACCACGGCGCCCGCAGTTCCGGCCTGGCCGGCGGGTGCCGGCCGGCGGCCAGGCCGTCGGCGGCGCGGCGCCGGCCCGTGATCGTGCAGCCAGCCCAGGAACTGTTCGGCCGGCATGGGTCGGCCGAACAGGAAGCCCTGGCCGATGTCACAGCCTAGTGACCGCAGCGCGGAGTGCACGGCCTCGGACTCCACGCCCTCGGCCACCACCCGGACGCCGAGCTGGTGGGCCAGGTCGATGGTGGTCGCGACGATCTTGTGAAAGCTGGGCGTGGTGACGATCGGCCGGACCAGGGAAATGTCCAGCTTCAGATCCTGGATCGGCCAGCCGCCGAGGCTCTCCAGCGAGGCGAACCCGGTGCCGAAGTCGTCCAGCGCGACCCGGACGCCGAGCTCGGCCAGCTGGGCGAAGAAACTCGAGCTCACCGTGCCGGTGGCGGTCCGCTCGCTCACCTCCAGGACGAGCATGTGGCCCGGTACCTGCTCATCGCGCAGCAGTTCGGCGATCACGGCCGGGAATTCCGGGTCGGTGACGCACTCGGGCCCGGCGTTGACCGCGATCGGGAACGACCATCCGGACTCGGCCCAGGCCCGCTGCTGGGACAGCGCCAGCCGCAGCATCAGCCGGGTCAGCGCCCCCATCAGGCCGAGCCGCTCGGCCAGCGGCATGAACAGCGCGGGTGACAGGATGCCGAACTCGGGGTGCTCCCACCGGGTCAGTGCCTCCGCGGCGATCACCCGGCCGGTCGCCAGGTCGATCTCCGGCTGGAAGTAGGCAACGACCTGCCCGCTGGCCAGGGCACGCGGCAGCTCGTCCAGCAGTCTGGCTGCTACCTGGTCGGCTTGGACCGCCGTCACGCTGCTCTCCTCTACGCTCCAGCATGAAGGACCCGGTGGCCCGGTCACCGGATATCACTCTATGTAACTGCGTGTTACTGGTTGTAGTCACAGAGCGTGCCCCAGCAGCGTCCGCTGAAACCGCGCCCACCGCTGGCCTGCGCCGATGGCGCTGCGCCGCGGGCAGAATCCGGCCGGAGTACCGTCGGCCCATGGCCAGGATCCGCGCGGTGCTGCTGGACCCGGGCGCCCGTTGCGCGCTGCTGTCCAGCGGCGATACCGCCGCTGACCTCGCGGGCGCGCGGTTGCTCGGCGACGGTGACCCTGGCCAGCCTGATGTCGTGATCCTGGGCGGCGCGGGCCCCGAGTTCAGCTATGCGGCGCTGAACAGGGTCTTCGGCTACCTGCACGGCGGCGCCGCGCTCGTCGCCATGAGCCGCGGGATGTTCTGGCGCACCGACGCGGGCTTGCAGCTGGACACCGGCGCGTTCCTGGCCGGGCTGGAGCGGGCGGCCGGGATCGAGGCGGAGGTCACCGGCAAGCCCGCGGCCGCGTTCTTCGGCACCGCGCTGGACGCGCTCGGCGCGGAGGCGGCGCACGCGGTGATGGTGGGCGACGACATCGAGTCCGATGTGCTCGCCGCCCAGGATGCCGGGCTGACCGGCGTCCTGGTCCGCACCGGCAAGTACCTGCCGCAGACCCATGAGCGCGCGCCCGCCGAGCCGGACTACGTCATCGACTCGGTCGTCGGCCTGCCCGCCCTGCTGGCATCCCTGTCTGACTGACCTGCAGGTGCTTGACCTGCGGGTCTGACTGACCTGCGGGCAATCCCGGCCGACCGCCCCGGCCGGCCGGGGCGGTCCGGCCCGGCTCGCGGCGGCGCCGGCGGCGGCGGGCGGATACTCTCGCCTGCGCGCGGCTAGCCGACCCGGCTGACGGCTCCCGCTGGCCCGGGCGGGCGCGGCAGGATGGTCTCATGCAAGTGCGCTTCGTTGGCTGCGGCGACGCCTTCGGCAGCGGCGGCCGGTGGCAGACGTGCATCCGCGTGGCGGCCGGCGGGAAGGTCGTGCTGGTCGACTGCGGTGCGACCAGCGTGACCGCACTCAAGGCCCAGGGGCTGGACCCGAGCGCTGTTGACGCCGTCGTGGTCAGCCACCTGCACGGCGATCATTTCGGCGGGCTCCCGTTCCTCATCCTGGACGGGCAGTTCTCGCGGCGCACCCAGCCGCTGCTGGTTGCCGGGCCGCCGGGGACCGCCGACCGGCTGACCGGCGCGATGGAGACGCTGTTCCCCGGCTCGGCGGGGGTCCGGCGGCGGTTCGCGGTCGAGGTGACCGAGCTTGCGGCCGACGGCACGCCATCGCTGATCGGCCCGGTCAGCGTCCGCGGCTGGGAGGTCGACCACGCCAGCGGCGCGCCGTCGCTCGCGGTCAGCGTGACGCTCAGCGACGACACGTTCGCTTACTCCGGTGACACCCAGTGGACGCCGTCCCTGGTACGGGCCGCGCGTGGCGCGGGCCTGCTGGCCGTCGAGGCGTACACCTTCGACCGGCCGGTCCGCTATCACCTGGACTACCTGACCCTGCGCGACCACCTGCCCGAGCTGGCCGCCGAGCGCATCGTGCTCACCCACATGTCGGAGGCGATGCTCGGCCGGCTGGCCGACGCCGACATCCCGGCCGCCTACGACGGCATGGTCATCGACGTCTGACCGGCTGAGCCGCGCCCGCGGTTCCAGGTGCCGTGGTCCGGGTGAGCCGTGGTCCCGGGTGCGCCGTCAGGCCTGCCGCCGGACCAGGTACCCGCCCGGCCGGACCAGCCGGCCGGACCGGGCAGCAGCCGGGAATGCCGCCGCCCGGCGGCGGCGTTGCGATCATCACAGCCCCGATGACCAGGCCCGGCCGACGCCAGCCGGGCCTAAAAGCAGTTTCCGGCCAGCCTCCCGCTGGCTAGCATCGAGGGCCCCGGCTACGACTTGAGATCGGACGTTCGTGATGTTCGCGCGTGCGCTGGTGCGCCGCTTCCCCCTGCTCGCCTTCCGGGATTTCCGGCTGCTGCTCGCCGAGCGGCTGCTGGCTCCGGCCGCCTTCGCGTTCTCGCTGGTCGGAGTGTCGTTCGCGGTGCTGGACTCGACCGGGCACTCGACGTCGGAACTGTCTGTCGTGCTGGCCGCGCAGATTGCCCCGTCGCTCGTGTTCACTGTGCTCGGCGGGGTCGTCGCGGACCGGATCCGGCCGCAGTGGGTGATCCTCGCCGGGAACGCGATGATCGCGCTGGGCGAGGGCACGTTCGGCCTGCTGGTGCTGACCGGCCACCCTCGCCTGTGGCAGATGATCGTGCTGGAGGCGGTGACCGGCACCGGGATGGCGATCTTCTACCCGGCCTCCCAGGCGCTGCTGCCCCGGCTGGTGCCCGCTGATCGGCTGCAGCCGGCCAGCGCGGTGAGCCGGCTGGCCATGAACGGCGGCCAGATGGGCGGCGCGGTGCTGGCCGGCTTCGTCGTCGCCGGGTTCGGCCCTGGCTGGGCCCTGCTGGCCTGCGGCATCGGGATGCTCGGCACGATCCCGCTGATGCTGGCCATGCGGGTCGGCGGCTTCGGTGCCGCTGAGCATGCCAGCATGCTCGCCGACCTGCGGGCCGGGTGGTCGGAGTTCCGCTCGCACACCTGGCTGTGGGCGACGGTGCTGCAGTTCGGCGTGGTGCTGATGGCCTGGTACGGGGCTTTCCAGGTGCTCGGCCCGGTCGTAGCCAACGCGCACCTCGGCGGGCCGCGGGCGTGGGGCCTGATCACCGCGGCCGAGTCCGTCGGCCTGATCGTCGGCGGCCTGGCGTCGCTGCGCTTCACCCCGGGCCGGCCGGTGCTGTTCGTCGTGCTCATCGGCGGCGCCATCGCGCTGTCGCCGCTGTCGCTGGCGATGCCGTGGCCGCTGCCGGTGATCTGCCTGTCGTCGTTCAGCCTCGGCGTGACGCTGGAGATCATGATGGTGCAGTGGACCGTCGTGATGGCCCGTAACATCCCGGCCGAGAAGCTGGCGCGGGTATCGGCCTACGACGCGCTCGGCTCGACGATGGCGATGCCGGTCGGCGCCATCATCGCCGGGCCGGTCGCCGCGGCGGTCGGGGTCCCGGCGGCGGAGTACGGCGCAGCGGCCCTGATCCTCGTCGCGTCGGCGCTGACGCTGATCCCGCGGGACGTGCGCCGGATGCGGGCTGACTACCGGCCGGCGGCGGGCCCGCAGGCCGGATCGGTTGCCCAGGAGATTGCCGACGAGCTGGCCGGCATCGTGCACTGACCTGACCTGGCCTGCGCTGTGCCTGGCCTGCGCTGGGCCGATGCAGGCCGCGGGCCGGGTCAGGCGACCAGCTCGGCGTCCCCGGTGAATGCTGCCCACAGCTCGGCGTAGCGGCCGCCGCGGTCCAGCAGTTCGTCGTGCGTGCCGATGTCGGCGATCCGGCCCGCCTCCAGCACCACGATCCGGTCGGCCCGGGCCGCGGTGGACAGCCGGTGCGCGACGACCAGGGTGGTGCGCCGGGCAGCCAGCCGCTCAGTCGCCCGGTTCACCGCCGCCTCCGAGGCCAGGTCGAGCGCCGCGGTGGCCTCGTCCAGCAGCAGGATCGCCGGGTCGACCAGGTAGGCCCGGGCCAGTGCGATGAGCTGCCGCTGGCCGGCGGACAAGTTGCGCCCGCGCTCGGCCACCTCGTGCCGGAACCCGCCCGGCAGCCGGCCGATCATGTCGAGCGCACCGACGTCGCGGGCCGCCGCCTCTACCTCGGCATCCGTCGCGTCAGGCCGGCCGTAGGCGATCGCGTCCCGGATGGTGCCCGGCGACAGGTACGGCTCCTGCGGGACCACGCCCAGGTGATGCCGGTAGCCGGCCAGATCCAGTTCCCGCACGTCGGTCCCGTCGACGAGCAGGCTGCCGCCGGTCACGTCGTAGTACCGGGCTACGAGCTTGACCATCGTGGACTTTCCGGCCCCGGTCTGGCCGACCAGCGCGACGGTCTCGCCGGGCCGCACCCGCAGGCTCACCCCGGCCAGCGCGTCGGCCGGCTGCCCGGGATAACGGAAGCGCACGTCGCGGAACTCCAGCTCGCCGGCGAGCTTGCCGACCCGGAGCGGGCTGGCCGCCTCCGGCGTGCTGGTCGGCCGCCGCAGCAGGTCGGAGATCCGGCGCAGCCCGACGGCGGCCTGGTTGTAGCCGTCGAAGACCTGGGACAGCTGCTGCACCGGCGAGAACAGCAGGTCGATGTACAGCAGGTAGGCGATAAGCCCGCCAGCGCTCAGCGCCCCGCTGTGCACCTCGCCCGCCGCCACGAACAAGATCAGCGCGCCCGCCACCGTGGACAGCAGCTGCACGAACGGGAAGTACAGCGCGATGTAGCGCTGCGCCCGCAGCCGGGACCGGCGGTACCGGTCGCTCAGCGCGGCAAAGTGCTCAAAGTTGCGGCCCTCGCGCCGGTAGGCCTGCGCGGTGCGCAGCCCCGCCACGTTCTCCTGCAGGTCGGCGTTGACGATGCTGACCCGCTCCCGGGCCTCGGCGTACGCCTTCGAGGACTTGGCCCGGAACGCCGCGGTCGCGGCCACCAGCACCGGGATGATCGTCAGCAGGGTCAGGCCGAGCCGGAAGTTGATCAGCAGCAGCGCGACCAGCACGCCGACGAACGTCAGCACGGCGTTAACCATCGTGATCAGCCCGGTCTGCAGGAACGTGTCCAGCGCGTCCACGTCGGTGGTCATCCGGGTCATGATCCGGCCGGACATCTCCCGCTCGTAGAAGTCCAGGCCCAGCCGCTGCAGGTGGGAGAAGATCTTGATCCGCAGCGTGTACAGCATCCGCTCGCCGTTGCGGCCCACGACGTTCGTCTGCACCACGTTGATCAGCCAGTCGGCGGCCACGATCGCGGCGCCGATCAGCGACACCACGACGATGGCGTGGAACTGCTTGGCGAGGATGCCGTTATCGACCCCGCCGCGGACCAGGATCGGCATGACGATGCTGGCCACGGCGTCCAGGCCGTCCAGCACCAGCCCGATGAACAGGGCGAGGGCGATGGGGCGCAGCAGCCGCCGCAGGGTGAAGTGCGGATCGGCGGCCCGGGCCGCCTGCTGGCTGACGTGCGGCAGCTCGCTGGCCGGCGGCAGCGCGGCCACCTTGGCGAGCAGCTCGGGGGTCGGCGGGATGCCGGCCAGCATGCCGCCGCCCGCGCCGCTGGCGCTCCGGCTGCCGTGCGCCGCGGCGCCCGTGCCACGGCCGATCGTGGTCCCGGTGACCCTGGTCAGCTGGCCGCCGGCGTCGGCCGCCTCCGGGCCGGAGTGCGCGGCAGGCGCCTCGGCGGGCCACAGCGCCGGCGTGATGCCCCCGGCCCGCGGGCCCGGGCGCTGCGCTCCGCCGTCTCCGGTCCTGCCGTCTCCGGTCCTGCCGTCACCGGCGCTGCCGTCCTGCCCGGCGTTCTCGTAGTAGGTCAGCTCGCCGGCGTCGACGCCCTCGGCGTCCTCGCCGGGGCCGGACAGCAGCAGCCGGTACATCGCGCAGCGCTGCGTCAGTTCCTCGTGCGTGCCCTCATCCACCAGCCGTCCGGCGTCCAGCACCGCGATCCGGTCTGCGAGCTGGAGGGTGGACCGGCGGTGCGCGATCAGCAGCGTGGTGCGGCCCGCCATCACCCGGCGCAGGGTGGCATGGATCTGCGCCTCGATCCGGGCGTCGATCGCCGAGGTGGCGTCGTCCAGGACCAGGACGTCCGGGTTGGTGATCAGCGCCCGGGCCAGCGAGACCCGCTGGCGCTGGCCGCCCGACAGGGTCAGGCCCTGCTCGCCGATGACCGTGTCGTAGCCGTCGGGCAGGCCGGCGATGAACTCGTCGGCCTCCGCGGCGCGGGCCGCGGCCTGGATCTGCTCGAAGGTCGCGTCCGGGCGGCCGTAGGAGATGTTCGCCCGGATCGTGTCGGAGAACAGGAAGCTGTCCTCCATGACCAGGCCGATCGCCGAGCGCAGCGAGTCCAGCGTCGAGTCGCGCACGTCCTGGCCGCTCAGCCGGATGGCGCCGCCGGTCACGTCGTAGAAGCGGGGGAGCAGCAGCGAGATCGTCGACTTGCCAGACCCGGACGTGCCGACCAGCGCGAGCGTCTCGCCCGGCCGGACCCGCAGCGAGAGGCCCTGCAGTACCGGCTGGGACGGCACGTAGCCGAACCGGACACCGTCCAGCTCGACCTCCGGCGGGCCGGCCGCAAGCGTCACCGCGCCGGGCCGCTGGGTGATCACCGGGCGCGAGTCGATCACCTCGTAGACCCGGATGACGCTGGCCCGTGCCTCCTGGCCGATCGTGACCAGGCTGGTCAGCGCGCGGACGGGGGCGACCAGCTGGCCGATGTACAGCGAGAAGGCGAGGAACACCCCGATCTTGATCGAGCCGTGCAGGGCCAGCCAGCCGCCGAGCGCGAGGATCCCCACCTGGCCGAACATGGGCACGGCCCCGAGCGCCGGGGTGAAGCGGGCGGACAGCCGGACCACCCGCACCCGGGCCGAGTACAGCCGGGTGGCGATGGCCTCCATCCGGCTGGTCTCCTGCTCCTCCTGGCCGAAGCCCTTGACGACGCGCACGCCGGTCACCGCGCCGTCGACCGCCCCGGCGACCTCGGCCTCCTTCTGCTGCGCGTCCCAGCTGGCGGGGAACAGCCGGCGGCGGGAGGCCAGCGCGATCAGCCACAGCGCGGGCGCGACCGCGAGCGCGACCAGGGTCAGCACCGGCGACAGCACGGCCATGATGGCCAGCGACGCCACGAACAGCAGCGCGTTGCCGCTGAGCATCGGGACCATGCTGAGCAGGCTCTGCACCATGTTCAGGTCGGAGATCGAGCGGCTGACGATCTGGCCGGTGTGCAGCTCGTCCTGGCGCGCGCCGTCGAGCCGGGACAGTGACTCGAACAGCTTGGTCCGCAGGTCGTGCTGGACTGCCAGCGACAGCTGGCCGCCGCGATAGCGCCGCAGGTAGACGCCGCCGAAGCTGAGCAGCCCGGTTACGATGAGCAGCGAGGCGCCCAGCCAGATGGGCTCGTGGCGAGCCACGATCGCGCTGTCCACGATCCAGGCCATGATCAGCGGCGTGATCGCCTGCATGGCGGTGGCCAGCAGTGAGCCGCCGAGCGCCAGGATCACCAGCCGGGGGTGCTGCCAGCAGTAGCCGATCAGCCGCCGCAGCCAGCCCTCGCCCAGGCCGCGATCCCGGCTGGGGCGGGCGGCCCGATTCTGGCTGCGGCGCGATGAGCGGCCAGGCCCGCGGGCTGCTTTGCGGCCCGGCTCAGTGGCCGGCCGCCGAGCCGGGCCGGCCGTCGTGCGGGCGTCTTGCCCGTCCTGGCTGGCGGCGCTGGGGTGGGCTGGGTCAGATGCGGCTGTCCGGTGTCCGCGTGCGCTCATGCCTGCCTTTCATCGGGGGAGAAACGGGACTGCGAACCTGGGGCGGCGGGCCGCGGGCTGCGGGAGCCGCGCGGCGTGCTCAGGGAGCCGGGGGCCGCAGGACCGGCCCGGTGGCCGCGCCGGTCGTCCAGGGCGGCGTCCAGCCGGGCCAGCGCGGCCAGCACCCCGGCCGGGTCGCCGGTGCCGGCCAGCAGCGAGCCCAGCCAGTGCGCGTAGGCGGTGTCGGCGCGCTCGACCGCGGCCCGGCCGGCCGCGGTCAGGCACAGCCGCACCACCCGGCGGTCGCCCGGCTCGGCGGTCCGCTCGGCCAGGCCGGCGGCGACTAGCCCGTCCGCGGTGGCGGTCAGCGTCGGCTTGGCGACGGCCAGCCGCTGGGCCAGCCGGGCGGAGCGCTCGCCGCCCGCCCCGGCCAGCTTGAGTATCCGGTACTGACGCGCTGTCAGCCCGGTCTGGACGTGTTCCAGCGCCCGGAACAGCCGCATGATGGCCAGTGCGGCCTCCGGCGCCCGGC
>JBKQSL010000030.1:0-8411 GCA_052143655.1 Streptosporangiaceae bacterium
CATCAACGACAGCTGGATCGCTGCCACGGCAATCGTTCACGGCGTTCCGATCGTCACGCAAGATGCTGATTACGACGCCATGCTTGACGTTGAGGTCATCAAGATCTGACGGCACTCACGGCACAGAACGGCAGCTGACCACGCTGCGCGGCTGGCGGGAGTTCGTCACCGAGCGGCCCGCCGTCCCGGACCTGCTGCCCGAGCCAGCCTGGAAGCTCCTGGACGACGACGGGCGGCTCGCCTGCGACGAGGCCCGGCTCGCCCACCACGCCAGGCTGCTGACCGTCGCCACGCCCGCCGCCCGCGGTGGACTGCCGGGCGACCAGATCATCGTGCACCGGCAGCCCGGCCTTACGGCCCAGGCCGCGCTTCTTGGCGAACACCGACCAGATGCCCTGCTGGGAGCAACAGCCGCACGACCTTGTTCTCCCCCGACGCCCTCCGCGACAGCACTGCGCCGGCGATCCGCCAGCACGACGGCATTGGGGCTGCCGTGGCCGGGCGCGCGGGGCTGGCGGTCCCAGTGCGCCAGGCCCGGGGCGACGGACCGGGACGGGACGGTGCGCTGTCATCATGTCACTCATGATCGGACGGCTGCACCATATGGTGCTCGACTGCCCGGACCCTGCTGCGCTGGCGGCGTTCTACTCCGCGGTGCTCGGGCAGCCGATCACGTACCGAGGCGACGACTGGGTGGTCGTGGCCCGGGACGACCAGACCTCGGGCCTGGCGTTCCAGCTGGCCCCCGACCACCGGCCGCCGACGTGGCCAGACCCTGCGCTGCCACAGCAGGTGCACCTGGACATCATGGTGGAGGACCCGGCCGAGGCCGGCCCGCGGGTGGTGGCCCTCGGCGCGGTCCGGCTGGGCGGCGAGCATGTCTACGCCGATCCGGCCGGGCACCCCTTCTGCCTCATTCCGCGGCCGCCGTGGGCTCCGCCGATTCCCGCGGGCCCGGCAGCATGGTGACGCCGGGCCGCCTTGCCCATCCTGTCGGGATCGTCGGCGGCGGCATTGTTGGCCTGGCAGTGGCCCGTCAGCTGGCTGAATCTGGCGTGCCTGTCCTGGTCTTCGAGAAGGAAGCCGGCGTCGCCCGGCACCAGACGGGGCGCAACTCCGGGGTCGTGCACGCGGGGATCTACTACCCGCCCGGCTCGGCCAAGGCGGTGATGTGCCGGCGCGGCGTCGAGCTGCTGCGCGCGTACTGCGCAGACCGCGGGCTGGCCTGGGACGCGCGGGGCAAGCTCGTCGTCGCCCGGGACACTGCGGAAACGGTCAGGCTGCGCGAGATCGAGCGCCGCGCGGCCGCTAACGGCGTCCCCGGCGTGCGCTGGCTGGAGGCAGCAGCCATCCGGGAGCTCGAGCCTGAGGTCGCGGGCCAGGCCGCGCTATTCTCGCCGACCACGGCCATCGTGGATTACCCCGCCATCGCGCGGTCCTTCGCCGGTGATGTGGTGCGACTCGGCGGCCAGGTGCTGACGGGCACCCCCGTCACCGGCGTGCGTCACCGCGGCGACGACGGCGTCGACATCATCGCCGCAGGCCATGAGCACCGGCTGTCCCGGCTGGTCGTCTGCGCCGGGCTGCAGACCGACCTCGTCGCCCAGTGGGCCGGCGATGACGCCGCGCCGGAGATCGTGCCCTTCCGGGGCGAGTACCTGCGGCTGCGCCCGCAGGCGCGCGGCCGGGTCCGGCATCTCATCTACCCGGTCCCGGACCCCGCGTACCCGTTCCTCGGCGTGCACGTGACGCCGCGCATCGACGGTGAGGTGGACCTCGGCCCGAACGCGGTGCTCGCCCTGGCCCGGGAGGGATACCGGCGCCGTGATGTGTCCCCCGCCGAGGTGGCGCGGCTGGCCCGCTCCGCGGCGTTCCGCCAGCTGGCGCGGCACAACTGGCGAGCGGGCCTGCGCGAGATGCGCGGATCGCTGTCCCGGCGGGCTTTCGTCGGCGAGGTCAGGACCTACCTTCCCTGGCTGGAGCTCAGTGACGTGGTATCCGCCCCGGCGGGGGTGCGCGCGCAGGCGGTGGACACGGACGGATCACTGATCGACGACTTCCGCATCCGCCAGATCGGCGCGGTTACAACTGTCCGCAACGCGCCGTCGCCGGCGGCCACAGCGTCGATGGCGATCGCCGAGCACATCACCTCCAGGCTCACGCTGCCCGCCGGGCCGGGGAAGTAGCCGGGCCGGAGAACTAGCCGCGCCCGTGGGCCGGCGGACGGCCTGTCCGCCGGCCGCGTGACGATAACCGGGCCGCAACGACGTTACGGCCATTGCCATTGCCGTAGTCACCGGCCGGTGACGTGCCGCGGCGGAGCCTTTTCCGCTGGCATTTGCGATCAGCCCGCCAGGGCCGGCAGCCGGCCACGAGTGATCAGGAACGGCCGGTGATGCGGACGTCGTAGACACGCCCCTGGAAGGTTCCCTGCTGGTTCTGCGGCAGCCGGATGAACCAGATGAGCACGTAACGCCCGTGCGCCGGCTGGCCGGGCCGCAGCAGCACGGTTCCGTGCACGCCGTCGGCGTGGGCCACGGCGGGCAGGCTCGCCAGCGCGGGCGCCGATCCGACGCGCACCTGCAGGCTGGCGCCGGGCGCGCTGCCGAGCGCGACGCGTACGGCGGTCACCGTCACCGGCCGGCCCATGTCCAGCAGCAGGCCGGTGCCCGAGTACAGGTTCCCGAACGTCGCCGAGGTGTACCAGTCGGTATGCCAGGCCGTGCCGGGCCGGCCGTCGATCGCCAGGGCCGCTAGCTGGGGGCTGTCGCCCTGGCCGAGGCCGTGCACGCCGAACGCCCTGGCACTGACCGCGGCCAGCTGCCGGGCCGGGGTCGCGGCGGGCGCGGAAGAGCGGTCCGGGGGGCTGCTGGGGGCTGGCCGGGCAGCAGCGCTGATGGTCGCCGCCCGGTGCCGGGCCAGCGCCCGGCCCGCGGCGGGCGGGCGGGCGCCTGCCGTCGGCTGCGAACCGGACAGCAGGTGGATGGCCACGTAGCCCAGTCCCACGACCAGCACGAGCACCAGCACAGCGGCCAGGACCAGGACGCGGGCAGGGAGCCGGGCAGCACGGCGGTCCGGGGACGCGCTCCAGCGCAGGCCCCCGATCAGGCCGCCTGTATTGCCGCCGGCTGCCACCCCGCTCGCGGCCGCTGCACTGGCGGCTGCCCCGTTCGAGGCCGCTCTCCAGCGGGCAGGACCGGTGACCCAGCTGCGGGCGGTGAACGGCGCCCTGGCGCGGGGCTGCGCGGCAGGCTCCCCGAAGTCAGGCACGGTGGCAGCCGGGCCGGTACTGGCGCTGCCAGCAGCGCCATTTCTGGTGCTGGGTATCCTCCACCCGGCCGGCTCATGGTCTGCCGGACGGCTGGTCATCGGCTGCGCGGCAGCTGAGTCCTCAGCGGCCGGCCAGCCGACTGCCAGCCCCCGGTCAGCCAGTTCACCAGCTTGTGGTCCCCCGGCGGCCGGGGCTGCCGGGCCGTGGTCCGCAGCGGGCTGGCCTGGCGCGGCGAGCCCGGGGGCGGGCGGACGGACGGCAAACGGCCGCGTCAGGGCCGATCGGTCAGCGGACCGTCTCCTGGCGGCCCGCAGGGCCGGGGCCGGCCCGGCGGCAGCAGGCCGGGCTGGACCAGCCCCGCCGGCGGCAGCCCGGCCGGCGACTGGCCCACCCGCAGCAGGGCCGCCTGCAGCTGAGCCGATGGCCCCAGGCCCGGCGCTGGCACCGGGCCTGGGGCCGAGCACAACGGGACCATCGGATGGCTGCCGGTACAGCGTGTCGTACTCGCGGATGAGCGGTGCCGACTCGGTGCCGACTACTGCCGCGATACTGCGGATGTTCCCGCGGGCGTAGAAATCCCCGCCGCAGGGGCCGAAATCGTCGTTTTCCATGCTCGCGATGATCGGCTCGCGGATCCGCGTCCGCTCACTGGCCTGAGCCACGGTGAGACCCGCCTCGCGCCGCGCCTGCGCCAGGGTCGCGCCGATGCTCACGCTAGCCTCCCTTGCTTCCGCGCCGCCGTCCGCCGGCGCCGCGATGCTGACGTCAATTGCCTCCGCTACCACTATGCCTGCCGGGCGGCAGTGCCCGGTCGGCTCGGGCCGGCCGGGCGCGTCCGGCAGGCCTGGCGCAGCAGGCTGATCACGCTGCTGACAGCGGATTTGCCGGGCCGGCGAAGCCGGCAGGCGGGCCGAGATCTCTCCGGCGGACTGGCTGGCCGGACAGCCCAGCCGGGCCCGCCCCGGTACAGGGCGGGCCCGGCTGGGCTGCTGGTCACGACGGCCGGAACGGTCACCGTGACCGGTCCGCGGTTACCCCTCCAGGCGGCGCAGCGCGCCGATGAACCGCGCCCCGGCCGGCGTGCCGACCCCGGACATGTTGTCGTAGCCGCGCAGCGTGACCTGCCCGGTGTAGCCCGCCATCTTCGGGTTCTGGTCGTCGAAGGTGGTCAGCGCCTGGATGCCGCAGACAGCCTGCGGGCAGGCGACACCGCGCCACGACTTCGGGCTGTGGATCGTCAGCGGCAGCGTGTCATGCACGGCGGCGGTCCCGGCCAGCCGGTAGATCGCCGGGTTCAGGAACCCGAACGACGTGTGCTGGTCCTGCTCGGCCGCCGTCACCATGCCGCCCACCAGCGGCGAGGCCAGGCTGGTCCCGCCGACGTCGAACTCGCCGTACACCGGGGGCTTGTTGGCGGGGAATGTGAGCACCCCCACGGCGATGCCGGTGAACGGATCGGCGTCCGCGCTGATGTCGGGGACCGACCGGACCTTGCCGCCGCGGTTGCCCGGCGCCCGGCTGAGCGCGGCCGGCACGACGCCGCGCTGGTACCAGGGCTGGCGCCACAGCAGGCTGGGCCCGCCGCCCGCGGCGCCCTGCTCGCCCTCGAAGACCCACTTGCCCTTCTGCAGGATCGAGATGCCAGTCGACCAGCCGGTCTCGAACAGCCGCCTGCGGCCGCCGCCGATGCCCAGCGTGGTGCCGCCGACCGCCGTCGCGTACGGGTCACTGGACGGGGTCTCGACCCCAGAGCCGTCACCAGAGGAGAAGTACATGCCGACGCCCTCGGCGGCGGCACGCAGCAGGTAGGAGTGCTCGATCCGGGTGATGGCCGCCGGCTGGGTCTCGTCCAAGCCCTCCCAGGAGTTGGACGCGACCGAGGCCAGCGGGTGCCCGCCGGTGCCCAGCACGGCCAGGTCGGCATTGAACAGGCCCTGCAGGCCGTAGTAGCCGTTATTGCAACTGTCCCCGCCGATGACCAGCTCGTGCGCACCCGGCGCCATGTCGTAGGCCGACTCCACGTCGAGCTGCTCCTCGACGTCGAACGGGTCGCCGCAGGCGCTGCCCTGGCCGAGCGACAGCTCGGAGTACCGCGTCGTGGACGGCGCGGGCATCTGGTTGAACGCCGCGTAGTCCTTCAGCGTCAGGAACATGTCGGGGGTCAGGCCGAGCTCGACCAGCGCCACGGTCTGGAACCGGCCGGTGGCCGCGGAGCTGGCCCCGTAGGCCGCCCGGAGCTGGCGGGCGTTGTAGCCGCAGACCTCGGTCGGGAATGACGTGCGCGTGAACTGCCGCGGCAGGCCGCCCTCGCGGTGCTCGCCGTAGTAGTGCGAGCAGGGCGCGGTGGGCGCCGAGGCCGGCCCGGCCGGCGGCGCCGCCTTGCCGATGGCCTTGGCGTTCTGCCGGTCCAGGGGCAGCTTAGGCGCGGCGTTGTCCAGGCCCGTGACCCCGAGCACGTCGCCGGCCAGGGACTTAGGCACCGAGACGGCGCGGCTGTTGGCGCGCAGCGGGTAGCGGCCGGCGTTCACCGCCGCCGACGCCCGGTAGGTGCGCAGCTCAGTCCGGAACGCCGCATCGATCTTCGCGGCCGACCCGGTGCCGCGCACGTAACTGCGTGTCGGGTCCGCGGCGACCGCCGTGAACCCCTTGGAGCGCAGCCACGCCGACACCGCGTGCGCCGAGCGCTGGCTGGCCCCGAACCGCGCCGTGTACTGCGCCGGGCTCAGGTAGTGGTGGAACAGCGCACTGCCCGGCGTGCTCACCGCGGCGGCGAACTTCTGCGCCGCGGCCGTCTGCGGCCGCAGCCACACCTCGAGCGTGAGCTTCGCGGACCCGGAGACGGTTCCGGTCGCCTGCGCGTGCCCGGTGAAGGCGGCCACGCTGCCAGCCAGCGGGACGTATCCAGCGGGGCTGGCCGCGGCGCCGGCCGGAGCCGCGGCGAACATCGTCATGCTTGCCATCGCCGCGGTCGCGCCGACCGCGGCGATCAGCCTTCTTTGCCTGATCATGGTCTCCCTCGTCGTCATGGCGACTGTGCACGCGGCGGATGAAGCCGGCCAGTGCACCGGTGATCCCCCCGCCCGAGTCTCATATGACCGTGAAACCCGGCAAGGATCAAGAGGCCAGACATAACGAATAAATACCGCCCGCCGGAAAAGGCCGCTGCGGCACGAAACGGACGGATGTACCCCGCCGGCCCGCAGCCGGCCCGCGCTCAGCGCGCTAAAAAGCGCAGGCCAGATGAGCTCCAGCCGCTCCGGCCTGGAACTATGTCGCCATGACTGGCATCGGCTCCGGAATCTGCGGCGGGCTTAATAGCGCAAACTCACTGTGGCCGCAAAATACAGGACGAAACTGGCCGAAGAATGCTCTGTCTGCAAACGTTCGGGCTCCGGGCCCGGCACGCCCCCGCAGTGCTGGGCCTGCCCGGGCCGCTGCAGGCGCCGCCGGGCCGCAGGGGACAATGGCGCAATGACTGATCGGGCTGACATCGCCTGGCATCCTGCTGGCGACTACGAGGACATCCGGTACGAGACCACCGGCGACGGCATCGCCAGGATCACGATCTGCCGCCCCGAGGTGCACAACGCGTTCCGGCCGCAGACGATCATCGAGATCTCCGCCGCGCTCACCGCGGCGCGCGAGGACGACTCCGTCGGCGTCATCATCCTGACCGGCGAGGGCGAGCGGGCGTTCTGCTCCGGCGGGGACCAGCGCGTGCGCGGCGACGCCGGCTACGAGCTGGACGGCAGCTCGCCCGGCCGGTTCCACGTGACGGACCTGCACGTGCAGATGCGCCGCTGCCCCAAGCCGATCGTCGCGATGGTGGCCGGCTGGGCCATCGGCGGCGGCCACGTCCTGCACGTGGTCTGCGACCTCACGATCGCCGCCGACAACGCGATGTTCGGCCAGGTGGGTCCCCGGGTCGGCTCGTTCGACGGCGGCTTCGGGGCCAGTTCCCTGGCCCAGCTGGTCGGCATGAAGAAGGCCAAGGAGATCTGGTTCTGCTGCCGCCGCTACACCGCGCAGCAGGCGCTGGAGATGGGGCTGGTCAACGCCGTCGTCCCGGTGGCCGACCTGGAGGCCGAGACGGTCCGCTGGTGCCGCGAGATGCTCGCCCTCTCCCCGTTCGCGCTGCGGCTGATGAAGGCCAGCTTCCACGCCGCCGAGGACGGCTATGCCGGCATCCAGCAGCTGGCGCACGACACGAACCTGCTGTTCTACGGCTCACCCGAGGCCAAGGAGGGCCGCGAGGCCTTCACGGCCAAGCGGGCGCCCGACTTCAGCCAGTTCCCCCGCCGCGCCTGACGCGGGCCGGTCTCCTGCACGCCAGCGAAGCGCGCAGGCACCGGCCGGGCGGGCGGTGAGGGCCCGCTGTCAGCCTGCCGAGCGGGCTTCCTCGATGGTCAGCTCCGCCGCCGGGTCGGCGGCCAGCCGCTCGCCGGGGATCGGCTCGCCGCTGCGGACCGACTTGCCGTAGCTGCCGTTCTCCAGCCGCTGCAGGGCCCGGTCCAGCACCGCCAGGCGGTCAGAAAGGGTTCCGGCAATCGCGTCGTCCACGCCCTCGGCCGTCAGCGGCTGCGCGGCGTCCGCTACGGCGCCGGGCTCGTTCTCGGTGACGCGATCCTCCTCGGCGGCCCGCTGCGTGCCGGCCAGCAGCCGCATCACCTCGGCCCGCTCGGTGGTCAGCAGCTCTCTGGCCTTGGCCTCATCCATCCGGTAGCCCTCCTTGGTCCAGTCCGGTAGCACCTGCCCAGGCGAGGCGAGCCTATCCAGCGCCCGGCCGGCCCGGGCACCGCGCCGCCCCGCCGCGGGGCTGGGCTGGGACCGCGCGGTTGCCGAGCCTGAGTCAGCCGCTCGGACGTTAACTACTCATAGTTTCAGAAAGTAACTACGGGTAACTGATAGGGCATGACCGCCGACACCCGTGCGGGGCTCTCTCACGATCAGGTGGGCAGCCTGCTTGTCGACCGCGGGCTCATCACCAGGCAGCAGCTTGACTGGGCACTCGGTGCGCAGCAGCGGACCGGCTCGCCGCTGTCGGTCATCCTCATCACCGCCGGCCTGGTCCGCCGCCAGCAGCTCTACCAGGTACTCGGGGAGATCTGGCATGCCCCCTACATCGACCTGGTCGCCGAGC
>JBKQSL010000031.1:0-10935 GCA_052143655.1 Streptosporangiaceae bacterium
CGCCGCCGTGACGCCGACCGGCCACGATGGCCAGCTGCCGCGGTGAACCGGGCCGATCGGTACCCCCGACAGCAGCCGAAGCGGCAGGTACGGGTGAGCCGCCCGGTGCCAGCTCGCAAGCGCTTCAGGGTGCTGCTTCAACGCCAGGGAACCGGGCGGACACATGCATCCGCGCGGCCGTGCCCAGTCAGCCGCGCAGCGAGTTTCTGGGTCCCATGGGCTGGCCGTCGGCGATCCCGTCAGCGGCGTGGACTCGCCCATCTCGAGCGCATGCCGGTAGTCGGCTGCGGTCATCCGCCACGGCCTCGCGCTGTGGGAGGTGATCGCGGCACCGACGATGCGCAGCCCGCCACGCCTCCAACTCCCGGTCAAGCTCGTCGGTCAGCGAGCGCTGCGGGACCAGCCAGGCAGCCCTCCGCCGCTCGGTTAGCACCGCTCGCAACGCAGCCATCATCCCGATGACGGTCTTCCCCGCGCCGGTCGGAGCGACCACCGGCACATGTCCAGCCGAGTCCGCGCAATACCGCCTGCTACGGCAGGGAGCGCACCGGGCATTGTCGGCCGCGGACCTGATGATCTGCGCCACCGCACCCCAGCACGACCTGGTGGTGCTCCACGACGACAAGGACTTCGCCACCGCCGCACGGTACCTCCCCGACGTGCGCGAGCGCACCATCCACGACGCCCCGCAACCCGGCTAAGGCCCTGCCCCGACGGGGCAGGGCGATGCCTGCGCCGGGGCGCGGGGCGTCTACGCCCGTAGCGCGATCCGAACGGCACTCCCCGCGCGGACCAGTCGCTGCCCGACCCTGGGAACGTTCGCGTAATGGCCCGGTCTGGCTGCCGATTGGTAGCCCCAGCAGGTGCCGCATCAGCAGGCCAGCGCCCCTGCAGAGGGTACCGATGCTTCGGTCAGGTGGGCCGAAAGTTGCGTCCCTGATAGTGGTGTAACGCGGTTGGCGTGATCATCGTCGGCGTGTCTGCCGGACGAGGACGCGGCCATCGCGGGATCTTTCGAGTGAACCCTCACAGCACTCTCGAAAGGGAACCATCGCGATGACCGCACCTCACATCATCGACCCTGGCCGGCTGCTGGGCCAGGCTCTGTCAGACGCGTCGCCGGATCTGATGCGCAACCTGCTGTCTACGGTGATCAGCGCGCTGCTGTCGGCTGATGCCGACGCGGTGTGCGGCGCCGAGTACGGCGTCGTCTCGCCGGAGCGGGTGAATTCCCGTAACGGCTACCGGCATCGGGAGCTGGACACCCGGGTGGGCACGATCGACGTGGCGCTCCCGAAGCTGCGTCAGGGCAGCTATTTCCCGGAGTGGCTGCTGGAGCGCCGCAAGCGGGCCGAGGCCGCGCTGGTCAGCGTGGTGGCGACCTGTTACCTGCTCGGCGTCTCGACGCGGCGGATGGACAAGCTCGTGCAGAGCCTGGGCATCACGTCGCTGTCGAAGTCGCAGGTCTCGCGGATGGCCGCGGACCTGGACGAGCAGGTGACCGCGTTCCGCACCCGCCCACTCGGGCAGGCGGGGCCGTTCACGTTCGTGGCCGCCGACGCGCTGACGATGAAGGTCCGCGAACAGGGCCGGGTCGTCAGCGCCGTCGTGCTGGTCGCGACCGGTGTCAACGCCGACGGGCACCGCGAGGTGCTCGGGGTCAAGGTCGCCACCAGCGAGACCAGGGAAGCCTGGAACGTGTTCTTCGCCGACCTGGTCGCCCGGGGCCTGGCCGGTGTCGTGCTGGTCACCAGCGACGCCCACGCCGGCCTCGTGGAGGCGATCGCGGCGAACCTGCCCGGCGCCAGCTGGCAGCGGTGCCGTACTCATTACGCCGCGAACCTCATGTCGGCCTGCCCCAAGAGCGCCTGGGGCGGGATGAAGGCGATGCTGCACTCGGTCTATGACCAGCCCGACGCCGGCGCGGTCAGCGCCCAGTACGACAAGATGCTCGACACCGTCACCGGCCCGCTGCCGGCCGTGGCCGCACACCTCGACGCCGCCCGCGCCGACGTGCTCGCCTTCACCGCCTTCCCGAAGGAGGTCTGGCGCCAGATCTGGTCGAACAACCCCAACGAACGGCTCAACCGCGAGATCCGCCGCCGCACCGACGTCGTCGGCATCTTCCCCAACCGCGACGCCATCACCCGCCTGGTCGGCGCCGTGCTGGCCGAACAGCACGACGAATGGGCCGAAGGCCGCCGCTACCTGTCCCTCGACGTCCTGACCCGCGCCCGCACCCAGCACGCCGCCGACCCGGCCGCATCCCCTGCCGAACTGCCCGAACTGGAGGCTGCAGCATGACACCGGACCACCCCGGCCCCGGCCTGACCCGCCAGCAGTACCTCGCCCTGCTCGCCGCCGGCCACGAAACCGGCTTCTGGAACGACCACGGCAGGCCCGCGCCCTGGCCCGACGACATCGACGAATGGAGGCCCGCCACAGGCGAACCGATCAGTCTCGAACCCGGAGAACAGCCCTTCTAACCAGCTCGTCTCGAAAGATCAGCCGATACACCACGTCCAGGGGCTTGACCGGGACAGCGCTGTTTGCGGGGATCGGTTCCGGGCGGCAAGGTACCCGGCGAGCAGGGGCAAAGGTCCTGGCAGCGGGGTCCATCGGGCCGTGGCAGGCAGTGCAGCCAGTGCCTAGGCTCGGTATGGTCGGCAGGCGCGCCGGCACCCTGCCCGGCGTGCCGCCCGCCAGCCCGACCAGGCCAGGGAGGCGAGGCATGGACGCGTTGAACTCGCTGGGGGCCTCATTCATCGACGCGGAGGATCAGGACCGGCAGGCATCATTCGCGATCGCCTCGGTCGCGGTGTTCGAGCCGCCGGCCCCGGCGTACGAGGAGTTCCTCACCGCCATCGCCCGGCGGCTGCCGCTGGTTCCGCTGTACCGCAAGAAGCTGCGCAAGGTGCCGCTGGGCCTGGGGCCGCCGGTCTGGGTGGACGACCCGCACTTCGACCTGCGCTACCACATCCGGCACACGGCGCTGCCGACCCCGGGCGGGGAGGAACAGCTGCGCCGGATGGTCGCGCGGGTGATGGCCCAGCGGCTCGATCGTGACTACCCGCTGTGGGAGTACTGGCTGATCGAGGGGCTCGACCAGGACCGGTGGGCGCTGCTGTCCAAGGTGCATCACTGCATGGTTGACGGCGTGTCCGGCACGGACCTGTACCGGGTGCTTTTCGATGCCGCGCCCGAGCCCGTGACCGGGCCGGCCGCCGGCCCGGCGGCCGGGGACGAGCATCAGCCCGGCGCCGACGGCTCCCGCCCGGGCGGCGAGCCATCGGATCTGCGGCTGGCCCTGCGGGCCGCGGCCGGCGCGCTGCTGCTCCCGGTCCGGGACGGCGGCGCGCTCTACCGGGCGGTGAGCCGCCCGAATGCGACGTTCCGGCAGGCGGCGACCGCGCTGCGCGGAGTGGCCAAGATGGCGGGCGCGCTGCCGCCGGCCCCTCGCTCGTCGCTGTCCGGGCCGATCGGCCGCCAGCGCCGTTACACCTGGGCGCGGGCCTCGCTCAGTGACGTCAAGGCGATCAAGTCCGAACTGGGCGGGACCGTCAACGACGTGTTCCTGGCCGCGATCGCGCACGGCTTCCGCAGCCTGCTGCTGGCCCGCGGCGAGGAGCCGGCCGCGGGCACGGTGCCCACGCTGATCCCGGTCTCGGTGCGGCAGCCCGGCCAGGAGAGCATCTACGACAACCGGCTGACCGCGCTGGTCGCCGACCTGCCCGTCGAGGTGGCCGACCCGATCGAGCGGCTGGCCGCCGTGACCAGCCGGATGGCCGAGCTGAAGGCCAGCAGCGAGGGCTCGGCCGGCGAGGCGCTGGTCGCCCTGGGCAGCCTGACCCCGCGCCCGCTGGCCACGATGTTCGTCCGGCTCGCCTTCAGCCTGCCGCAGCGCGAGATCGTCACCGTGACCACCAGCGTGCCCGGCCCGCGCCAGCCGCTGTACGCGATGGGCCGGCACCTGGTGGAGATCATCCCGTACGTGCCGATCGCCACCACCCTGCGGACCGGGGTGTCGATCTTCACCTACTGCGGCAGCGTCACGTTCGGGATCACCGGCGACTACGACTCGACTCCGGACCTGGAGGTGCTGGCCCGCGGCATCGAGGACGGGATCAGCGAGCTGCTGGCGGCGACCGGGAACGGCGCGCCCCCGCAGACGGCCGCCAGCTGATCCCGTCTCGCCCTCGTGCCGCCTCCGGCCTCGCGCGGGGTTTCATGATCGTGGAGCATGCTCGGCGAATATACCGGGAAAGTGCCCACGATCACGGAACTATCCCGGCCGAGGACTCAGGCGGCCTGCTCGCCGCTTTCGCGCAGCGCGGCGACCGCCGCGGCGGAGGTGCGCAGCGACGTCTCCAGGACCGCGGCCCGCCGCCGCGGATCCATCAGGTTGGCGCCCATCGCGGCGATGTCCTCGGGGCCCGGGGTGAGCACGGTCACCGCGATCCCGGCCGCGCGCATCGCGCGCACATCCCGGCGCAGTGCGCCAGCCGACAGCCGCCGCAGCCGCCGGTCCAGATGATCCTGCGGCCGGAGCGGCCGGGCCGGCGCGGTACCTGCCAGCGGGGCGAGCACGTATACCTGGTCCACTCCGGCCCGGGCCAGCAGCCGCAGCGACGTCCCCGAGCGCACCCCGCCGTCCACGTAGCGGCGGCCGCCGATGACGGCGGGAGCGAACCAGCCGGGAATCGAGCAGGAGGCCACCACGGCGTCAGCCAGCCGCGCCCGCGGCGCTCCTAGCTGGCCGAACACAACCCTGCGGCCGGTGTCGTAATCTACCGCCGTGATCCAGGTCGGCCGGTCCACCCAGTGCGGCGGCGCGCCCGCGCCGTGGCCGTGCGCGTGGTGGTGCAGCGCGGTCACCATGTCATGCAGTTCGGCGTGCTGACCGCGACCGCACGGCAGCCAGGCGGCGGCGCCTACCAGCGGGGGCACCCGGTGCGGGGCCAGCATCGCGGTCAGCGCCAGCCGGGGCGAGCCGACCCGCAGCCGCGGCACGGGCGGGTAAGGACCGCCGCCCACCCGGTCCGCGCTAGCGGCCGCGAGGCCGCCGACCGCCGCGCCGCGCATCTGCGCGACCATCTCGTCCGGGGTCAGGTGACAGCGCAGCGCCGCGGCGAGCACACTGCCGGCGCTGGTCCCGGCGATCACGTCGGCGTCGCCTGCCGGGCACGGCATGAGCCCCTGCAGGGCCGGCAGCGCCCCGGTCATCCAGGCCGCGCCCACCACTCCCCCGGCACCGAGCACCAGCCCGACCCGCGGCCGGCCGGAGCGGTGCACCGCGGGCCGCTGCGGCCCGTCATGCCACTCACGTCCGTCGTGCCAGTGAGGTGAGCCTGGCATTACTGCCCCCCGCGCCGGTGATCAGCAGGCCCGGCGCTGTAGTCGTATTGTGGGCGGCCGGGCCGGCCCGCACAACTGCCGGCCAGGCGGCCGTCAGGCGCCCGGAGGGGAAGCAGGGCTGGGGGCCGAGCGCGGCTTCGCGGCGCTGGGACCTGCTGTCGCGGCGCTAGGAACTGCTGCCTGCTGGACAGGAAGCCGCTACCAGGGCGACCTCGCGGGTCCAGTAGCTGGGCAGTGCCCCGTACGGGTTCGCGCCCGAGCCGTCTGTCACGTAGACGTAGCCGCCGCGCCGGGCCCGGGCCAGGCTGACGGCCTGGGCCAGCTGGGCCGGGCTGGCCGCGTAGATCGTGTGCGCGAACCGGTCCGCGGGATACTGGCGAGCCCACTGCGGCACCGAGATGCGGGCGTAACTGGCGTAGGGCCCCTCGAAGGCCATCACCACGCTCGCCACCGACAGGTAGCTCCGGTCCGGGTAGGTCCCGGGGTTGATCCAGATCGGCGCGCCCGGGGTGAGCGAGCGGATGTAGCCGGCCAGCTGCCGGTAATAGGGAAGCTGGGCGGTCACGCCGCGGACCTCGTCCAGGAAAACCCCCCGGACGCCGTACCACGCCAGGTAGTGCCGGACGTCGGCCTCGACGGCGGCGACAGGCCGGGCGCCGTAGGCGGTCGAGGAGTAGCCGATGATGCGGACCCCCTTCGACCGGGCCTGGCGGACAACGGCTCGGAAATGGGCGCTGGGCGCACTGCCTGCGCCGAGGCCGGAGATGTCCAGGATCATCACCCGGGGCGCGGGCTTGCTGTCGGCCGCGCGGGCCCAGGTGCCGGAGGAGTAGAAGTACGCGGGCACGAACGAGGCCTGGCACCCGGACTGGCCCGGTCCGGTCAGCTGGGCCGCCAGGCCCGCCGCGGCCGCCAGCACCAGGGCCCCCGCGATAACCACCAGGGCCAGCGGCCGCCGGGCGATCCTCAGCAGCCGCCCCCTGCGTGACTCAAGTCCGCTCATCGTCGTCCCCTAACCGCCCGCGCATGGTGTGCCTAACGCCCCCAGCCAGGCCAGGGCCGGGCCTGCGGCGCTGGCCGGCAGGGCCGGGCCTGCGGCGCTGGCCGGCAGGGCCTGATAGGGGTTCGATCCGCCGTAATCGGTGATGTACACGCAGCCTGCCCGCCGGCCGGCCGCGAGCAGGAAAGCATCGGCGAACCGGTCCGCGGGCACGGTGTGCACCACATGGTAGAAGGCCTCGGGCGGCCGGGACCGGGTCCACCGCGGGATCGCCAGCTCCAGGTAGGCACGCCACGGCCCCTCGAATGTCCCGAGCACGTCGGCGTGGTCGGCGTAGCCCTCCAGCGGGTGCGCGCCGTGGTTGAACACCACCACCTCGGCTCCGGCCTGCCGGGCGCTGCGCGCCAGGTCCGCGTAACGCGGCAGGTCCGCTGCGCTCACCGAGACCCGGTCGAAGCAGACCCCGGCCACGTCGTACCAGCGCAGGAACTTGCCCAGGTCTTCCAGCGCCGCGTACGCGGGGCGCTGGCCGTAGTTGGTGTCCACGTAGCCGACGACGGCGATCCCGGCGCTGCGCAGCTGGTCCAGGGCCGGCCCGAACGCCGGGTCGAGGTAGTCGCCGGGCCCGTTAGCCAGGTTCAGGATGACCAGCCGCACCCGCTGCGGGTGCTGCGCCAGCAGCGCCCACTCGGCGGGCCGGACGTCGGACCGGAAATACGCGGGCACGACCAGCCGCGGCGGGGCGTGCCGGGCGTCGTCAGCGGATGCCTGATTCACTGGCTGTCTCCCACAGGTCGGCCGCCGAGGCGGCGAGGTCATAACGGGGCCGCCAGCCGAGCTCGGCCCGGGCCCTGGCGATGTCGGCGCGCTGCCCGGCCAGGCCGGCTGAGCGCGCCGATCCAGGCGCGTCCTCGTGCACGGGGCCGGTGAACCCGCTGACCTCGACCAGCTGCTTGACCAGCGTGCGGGCCGGGACGGCAGTCCCGCTGCCGATGTTCAGCAGCGGGCTGGGCAGCTGCGCGGCGGCCACCGCGGCCAGCACTGCGGCGGCGACGTCGCGCGCGTCAACGAAGTCGCGGGCCGCATCCAGCGAGCCGAGCCGGATCTCGCCGCCGCCGGACCGGGCCCGGCGCAGCTGCGCTGCCACCGCACCAGGCAGGCTGCTGTCCGGCGCCCCGGCTCCCACCGGGTTGAACACCCGCAGCACCACAGCGGTCAGGCCCGCGCAGCGAGCCAGCTCGACCAGCCGGGTGCCGGCCAGCTTGGTGACCCCGTAGGTCCCGGCGGGCCGGGCCGACGCGGTCTCGGCCAGCGGCGCGCTGGTCTGCGGCGGCCCGTACTCGGCGGCGGAGCCGAGATGCACCAGCCGGGCGGCCGGCCGGGTCCGCAGCATCGCCTGGGCCAGCGCGAACGGGCCGCAGACGTTGGCCGCGGCCAGGACGTCAGGGCTGCCCGCGGTCGCCCCGGCGCAGTTGACCACCGCGTCCGGCGCGACCGCCGTGATCGTCGCGGCGAGCACGTCGGGGCTGGCCTGGACGAGGTCCAGCTGCAGGTGCTGCGGTGAGCCGGGCAGTGCGGAGCGGCAGGCGGTGACGACCGTCATCCCGGCCGCCTCCGCCTGCTGCCGCACGTGCCTGCCGAGGAAGCCGCTGGCACCGAGGACCAGCAGCCGGGCCGGTTTACTGGTGATACTCATTGGCCTTGAAGCGGGCCAGGTTCGCCGGGTCGCAGAACCAGTCGATGGTGGCGCGCAGGCCCTGCTCCCTGGTCAGCTGCGGCGACCAGCCGGTGCGCTCGCGCAGCCTGGTCGCGTCGCAGACCAGGCGCATCACCTCGGAGTCCTTCGGGCGCAGCCGCCTGGGATCCTCGACGATGTCGGCCTCGACGCCCATCAGCGCTGCGATCTGCTCGGCCAGCTTGCCGATCGCGATGTCATCGCCGGGACCGCAGTTGAACAGCTCGCCGAGCACCGCGGAAGCAGGGGCCTCGCCGACGGTGATGAACGCGGCGGCGGTGTCGGTCACGTAGCTGAAGTCCCGGGTCGGGTCCAGCGCGCCCAGCATGAGCTGCCGGGAGCCGCTGGCCAGCTGGGTGACGATCTGCGGGATCACCGCACGGGTGGACTGGCGCGGGCCGAAGGTGTTGAACGGCCGCAGCGTGACCGCCGGGACGCCGAAGCTGAGGTGATAGGACTCGACCAGCTTGTCGGCGGCGGTCTTGGAGGCCGCGTACGGCGACTGCGCCTGCAGCGGGTGCTCCTCGCTGATCGGCACCGTCCGCGCGGTGCCGTAGGTCTCGCTGGTGGAGGTGTGCACCAGCCGGGGCGTGCGGCAGGCCCGGACCGCCTCCAGCACGTGCAGCGTGCCGATCGTGTTGGTGTCCACGAACGAGCGCGGCGCGCTGTAGGAGTACGGCACCGAGCCGATGGCGGCCAGGTGGTAGACGGCTGCTGCGCCCTCGACCAGCTGGTGCACGGTCGCCGGGTCGCGCACGTCCCCGAACACCACTTCCACCTGGTCGGTGATGGCGGTGTCCAGGGTCTCCAGCCACCCTGTCGAGCTGTACATGTTGTACAGCACCATGGCCTTGACCCGGTGCCCCTCGCGCACCAGCGCCTCGACCAGGTGCGAGCCGATGAAGCCCTCGGCTCCGGTGACGGCTACTGCGTCCATGACAAGTACTTCCTCTCCGTGAGAATCGCGGTGCTGCGGCCGGCCGCTCGGGCGGCCGGCCCTGTGCTAGATGCCGTGCCGCACCGCCTTTCCGAGTTCGGCGAGCGCGTAGCCGCCGACCACGGCCAGCAGGCCGCCGCAGGCGAGCAGCTGCACGGTCACGCCGGACCGGCGGAAGACGATCTCGGCGGCCAGCGCCGCGGTGCAGGCGGCCAGCGGGACCGCCCGCAGGCCCAGCGCCTGCACCGTCAGGGCCAGGAACATGGCCGTGCCGAGCAGCAGGTAGGCAGCTATCTGCGGCAGGTAACTGGCCCGCAGGTGGAGCAGCCCGGTGCGGGCCGCGACCATGGCTGCGGCGGCGGTCAGCACGGCCGCGCCGGCCGCGTACTGCGCGGCCGCGCCGAGCAGCGTCAGCCTGGCGTGCAGCGCGAAGACGCGCAGCTGGTCGTAGCGCCGCAGCAGCCGCCGCGCCCGGCGGCGGAACCACAGCAGGCTCCACTCAGCGGCGCCCATGGACAGGGACAGCGGCAGCGTGGCGAGCAGCGCGCCGGCGTTGACTCCGCCGTGCCCGTGCGGACCTGCCGCGACCGGGTAGGCCAGCAGCCCGGCCGCCACCAGGCCGAAGCCGGCCGCGGGCAGCGCACCGCGCAGGTCGGCCAGCCTGATGCGGCCCGCCTCGGCAGCGGAACCGGGCGGCCCGGTGACCTGCGGCTTGCAGACGACGGCGAGCACCAGGGCGAGCAGCGGGGTGCAGGCCAGGGCCGCCCAGGCCGCGTGTTCGAGGCCAGACGGCCGGTGCAGCGCGAGGTAGACGGCACTGCCGACGGCGCCGGGCGCGAGGGCAGCCAGCAGCCACCGCTCGGCGCCGAGCACCAGCAGCACGCAGGCGCCCAGCATGTAGGCGCCCTCGCCGACGCCGAACAGCAGCACCGGCGCGGTGGCGTGCACCACAGCGCCGAACGCGGCCATCACCACGGCCATCAGGCCCAGGGCGGCGGCCATGCCGGTCAGCAGGACGCGCCGGGCCGCGTCCACGCCGGCCTGGCCGAGCCGCCGGTACCCGAGGTAGGCCAGGCCCTGGGCGAGCGACCAGGCGGTCAGCAGCGCGCCGATCAGCGCCGGCACCGTGCCCGGGCCGGCCAGCAGCCCGACCGCGGCCGGGAAGCACACCGGTGGTATCCCGTACAGCAGCCCGTGCAGGGCCGGGGTGAGCCTGCTGACCTGCCACGGGTCGGGCGCCGGCACCGGCTCGTCCGGGTCGCGCGGGACCCGGAAGTACATCTCCTGAGCGAGCGCGAACACGTCCCGGAAGCCGTAGCGGTCCCGCGCCGCCTGGTCGCCGAGGCCCTCGAACTCCAGCGCGCTGGCGATCTCCAGCGAGTCCACCGCGGACCGGCACACCGGCGCCAGGTCAGCGCACAGCTCGCGGACGGTGGCCGGCCCGGCCGATGCCGTGCGCCGGGCCGGACGGGCCTGGGCGCCGGCCCGGCGCGGCGCTGGCACGCCCGCGGCCCGCGGCCGGGCCCCGGCGTCCGCTGCGGCCCCGGCGCCCGGCGGCGCAGCGCTGCCGCCCGCGCCCGGCTGGCCGATGATGCTGCCCGCGCTCATCCGGCCCCCCGGGCCGGCAGCAGCCGGGTCTCGTCCTCATCAGCCCCGAGCGCCGGCCGCAGCCGGGTCTCCTCGGCGTGCGCCAGGTGCAGCCCGGTCGCCTCGCCCGCGGGCTCCTGGGCCGGCTGCAGCCGGGTTTCCTCATCCGCGCGCTGCTGGACCGAGAGCAAGCTGGGGCCGGGCGTGACCCGGCGGAGGACGGGCGGCGTGCGGCTGCCCGGCGGCGCACCCGGCGCGGCCGCCCGGCGAGCAGCTGCTCGTAGAGGTCGTCGATCTGGCTGACCACCGACCGGATGCCGT
>JBKQSL010000032.1:0-70005 GCA_052143655.1 Streptosporangiaceae bacterium
AGGGGAGTTCGATGATCTCGGTTAGCAGCCCGCAGCCGTCGGCGGTTACCAGTTGCCGGACCTGACCGGGTAGTCGGTCGGCCTGGCCAAGCCGGGTCAGGTGATGGCGTCGGGCTCGATCATCCACGGCAGGAGGCGGGCGGCCGGCGCTCGGGCGGCTTGCGCGGCCTGCTCGGGATCAGCCAGGGCGCTCGCCACCCGGCCGAGCAGGGACCGGATCGTCGCAGTGGCCACCCGGTGCAGGATCGTCCGGTCCAGGCCGGCGCCCAGGGTTGCCAGCGGCGGCCGGTAGGCGCCCGCCAGCGCGAGCCGGGTGGCATCCGGTCCGGCCGGGGTCATCGTGATATCCGCGTCCAGGGCCGGGAACAGCCCGCTGCCGTGGCCTGCGGCTTCCCAGCGCACGATGAGGACTGCGGCGTCGTCCCGCTCCACGACCTCCCGGAAGTGCACCCGCACCAGCTTGGACATGCCCATCCGGCCGCCGGTCGGCCCGACCCGCATGAGGCCGGTGAGCCCGTCGCCATAAGCGACTTCGGAGGCGCTGTGCAGCCAGTCGCCGTGCGTCAGGTTCGCGAGCCTGGCCTGGGCGGCGCGAAAGCCGACCTCCACGACCAGTTCCTCACCCACGAACATCCCCTTAGGAAACCAGGGCGCTCGGCCCGCTGCTCAGGGGCGAAAGTCCCAGATGTGACCGGTAACACGCCGTCAGCGGGCTGAGCCCGGACCGCGCTGGCCGGGCTGCGGGCGCGCCGGCGCACTACGAGGAGACCGGGCCCGGCGATCCGCATTAGAGTGCCGGTGTGACCCACGATGCCGAGACGCCGGCGGGTACCGCCCGCCGGGCGTTTCACGAAGAGCTCGATCCAGGCCAGCGCTCGGCACTGCTGAGCTGGCTCGCCTTCACCGGCACGTTCGGCGCGGTCCGCATGATCACCTACAGCATCCGGGCGGGCCGCGGGCCGTTCCGCAATATCAGCGCCGGCGGCGAGCACCTGCATCACTACATGTGGGGCATCGCCGCCCTCGCCGGAGTGGGAGCGGTCGCGGTGCGCGGCGAGGACGTCCAGCGCCGGCATCCGGCGGTGGCGATCTGCTACGGGTCGGGCCTGGCGCTGATCGTCGATGAGTTCGCCCTGCTGCTGGACCTCAAGGACGTGTACTGGGCGAAGCAGGGCCGGGTCTCGGTGGACCTGGGCGTGGGGGCCATCGCGATCACCGGGTCGTACTTCGCGGGCCTGCCGGTGCTGCGCGCGCTGGCGCGGCGCGGCAAGCAGCGCCCGGCCAGGTAGCGGACGGCGCGCCCTCCCGGTCACCGGCTTGCCTGCCGGGCGCCGCCGGATCTTCCTGACCGGCCTGGTCATCTTCGTGGCCGGCAGCATCGCGGCCGCGCTGGCCGGCTCGGGCGCGGCGCTGATCGGCAGCCGGGTGGTCCAGGGCATCGGCGGGGCCGTCGGCGTTGTCGCCCTGGTCGCCTTCGTGTCCTTCGAGCGGCTTCGCAACCTGGCTGGCCGGGCGGTGCTGCTGGACCTGACCCTGTTCGCGATCCCTCGTTCCGCAACGGCGACATCGCCGCCGCGATCGTGAGCCTGGGCGAGTTCGGCATCCTGTTCGCCCTGCCGCTGTGGCTGCAGAACGTGCTCGCCCCGGCCGCCTTTGACACCGGGCTGATCCTGCTCCCGCTGGCGGCCGGGAGCTTCGTTGCCAGCGGATTCGGCGCCCAGGCCGGCGCCAGCCGCGGGGCGCCGCAGAGTAGCCGGATGCGCTAGCGCACGCGGGCGGCGCCACCCGCGGGGATCTCGGCGCGGATCCGCGGCGGCGGCCAGCCGCGGCGGGCGAACTCAGCGGTGACGGCCGCCCCGGCCGCCCCCGCCTGCGAGTCGGGGACCAGCGCGATGACCGAGCCGCCGAAGCCGCCGCCGGTCATCCGCGCGCCGAGCGCGCCGGCGGCGACGGCCGCCGCCACTGCGGCGTCAGCTTCCGGCCAGGACACCTCGAAGTCGTCGCGCAGCGAGTCATGCGAGGCCGTCAGCAGCGGGCCGGCCTGGTCCACCCGGCCGTCGCGCAGCAGGTCCGCGATCGCGAGCACCCGGCCGTTCTCGGCAAGCACGTGCCGGGCCCGGCGGCGCAGCACCGGATCGGCCAGCCGGCCCACCTGCCCGGCGGCGTCGTCCTGCCCGGTCAGGTCACGCAGCGATGCGACACGCAGGGCGCGGGCCGCCGCCTCGCACGAGCGCCGCCGGTCGGCGTAGCCGCCGTCGGTCAGCTTGTGCCGGGCCCGGGTGTCGATGACCAGGATGACCGCCCGCGCGGCGGCCAGGTCCAGCGGCACCGAGGTCGCCGCGCCGCTGCGGCAGTCCAGCAGCAGCGCGTGCCCGGGCTCGCACAGCAGCACCGCCGACTGGTCCATGATGCCGGTGGGCGCGCCGACGAAATCGTTCTCCGCCCGGCGGGCCAGCGCGGCGAGCTCCGGGCGGCTGATGTCCAGCCCGGCCAGGCCGCTGAGGGCGAGGGCGACAGCGCATTCCAGCGCCGCCGACGACGACAGCCCGGCCCCGGCCGGGAGATCCGCGTCGATGACCAGGTCGGCGCCGGGCACCGGGTAGCCGGCCCCGGCCAGTGCCCACGCCACCCCGGCCGGGTAAGCGGCCCATCCGGTGACCGTGCCGGGCGCGAGCCCGTCCAGCGGCACGGCGGCCCGCTGCGCCCCGGGCTGGCGGGACGCGAGCGCGAGCACGGCGCCGGCGCGCCGGGCCGCCGCCACGGTGACCCCGGCGGCCAGCGCGAACGGCAGCACGAACCCGTCGTTGTAGTCGGTGTGCTCGCCGATCAGGTTGACCCGGCCCGGCGCCCGCCAGACCCCTTCGGGCGGCCCGCCGTGCTGGTCCGCGAACCACTGCGCGGCTGCGGCCGCCGGGTCATGGTCTTCCGCCGTCGTCCCCCGGTCACCTGGCGCCGGACCGGGCGCCGACGCACGCCCACGCGTCGGCGACCATGTCCCGCAGCCCGAGCTCAGGCTGCCAGCCGAGATCGGCCCGGATCCGGTCCGAGGAGGCGATCAGCACGGGCGGGTCACCGGGGCGGCGCGGCGCGGTCTGCGCCGGGATCGGCGCGCCGGTGACTTCCCGGCAGGCGGCCAGCACCTCCCGGTTGGAGAAGCCCCGGCCGCTGCCGAGGTTGTAGACCTGGTGGCGGCCCGGCTCGCAGGCCTTCAGCGCCAGCAGGTGCGCGCGGGCCAGGTCGGTGACATGGATGTAATCGCGCACGCAGGTGCCGTCGGGGGTGGGATAGTCGTCGCCGAAAATGCTGACCTGCCGGCCCGGCTGGCTCGCGACCGTGAGGATGACCGGGATCAGGTGCGTCTCCGGGTCGTGCCGCTCGCCCAGCCAGCCGCCGTCGCCGAGCTGGCAGGCCCCGGCGACATTGAAATACCGCAGGCTGACGGCGCCGATCTGGTGCATCCGGGCGTGCTCGGCCAGCGCCGTGTCGACCGCGAGCTTGCTCGCGCCATACGGGTTCGACGGCCGCGGCGGTGCATCCTCCTCGATCGGCATGGTCGCCGGCTCGCCGTAGACGGCGGCGGTGGAGGAGAACACGATGGCCGCCACCCCGGCCGCCCGCATCGCCTCCAGCAAGGCCAGCGAGCCGCCCAGGTTATGCCGCCAGTACAGCTGCGGCTTGGCCACGGACTCGCCCACCAGCGACCTGGCCGCGAAGTGCAGCACCGCGTCGCACCCGGGCAGCAGCCGGGCGGCGTCGGCCCGCAGGTCGCCCCGCTCGAACTTCGCGCCGGGCGGGACGGCATCGGCGTGCCCGGTGGACAGGTCGTCGAGCACCACCACGTCGTGGCCGGCCGCGATCAGCTGGGCGGCAACCACACTGCCGATGTACCCGGCCCCGCCGGTAACCAGCAGCCGCATCGCCGCTCCAGTCCTGCCGCCCCGTGCGGCCGTAGTCGTCGGACGACAGGCCCGCCGGCGGCCAGCCGGCGGGCGCCTCGCGCTCATCCAAGCATGGTCAGGGCGTTGCCGGCCTGCAGGCCGGCCTATGTCGCCGGTACACGGCGGTATGTCCGTCGGCCAGCGCCGCGCTGCGGCTCAGCGGCCCGCCCGCAGCGGCCGGGCGGCCGGGTTCTGCGCGCCGCCCGCCGCCCCTCGCCGGGCGTCGGCCCGCTGCGCAGCGGCGGCGATGTTGCGCACCATGCCGCCGAAGACGATGCCGTGGAAGGGGGGGATGACCCGCCAGTAGGCGTGCCCGGCCAGCCCGCGCGGCTGGAAGATGGCGCGCTGGCGGCAGATCGTCCGGGCCGCCTTGTCCTGGCTCTTGTGTGCGACATGTACTGGGGGGCAATGCCGCGTCCGTACGCCAAGCGCCGCCAGCAGGGCAACCCCTGCGTGGTGGGCTGGACAGTCAGGCTGCGGCGAGTGGGTGTGCGTGCGCCTGCTCGTACAGTGGTTCCGGTGCCAGGTCGATGCCGTTGGGCCACGCAACAGTGCCAGCCTCTGCGTCGACGGTAACCTGGGCGAAATACTCAGGGTCGTTGAGCGGCTCCAGAACCCCTGTCCAGTGTTCAGCTGAGAGATCGACGTCGCCGACTGTGCCGTCAGAGACTCGTTCTTCCTGGCACGTTCCCAGTTCGCCAGGATCTCCTCGCCCCGGAGATTCACCTATTCCCGGACAAACTGGAGAGCCCGAGCGTCAAGGCTGCCAGCAAGGACGTTTCCATCCACCGAGACTGAGGCGCGGCGACCCGCATGGCAGGCATGGAAGTGGGCCACGGGGTGATCGCGTTCGTTCCAGTACATGTAGATCACCACTCCGTAGAACGCGCTGACACGTGGCATGACATGACGATAGCCCGGCGGGAGGCACCGAGGGCCCTCACTGCCCCGGGCTGCGGGCGGACCCTTGCGGTGCTCGGCACCGGGATCAGCCCCGGCCTTCGCGCGGGTGCCTGCGATGCCCCAGGCGGCAGCCACATCGCCCACGGTTGAGGCCGCCGCACCGGGCACGCCAGCGCCCGGACCCGCCATCAACGCAGTCACCCAGGCGTGGCTCGCCGCCGGGCTCGGCGCATGCGTCCCGCATCGCTGGTCCGCTCATGCACGGCACGCCGCCCGTACTCGCGCCGCCCGTAACCTGGCACAACACGCGCTGGGAAATTTGTCACCTAGAACTCAAAACCCTGGCTTGACTGCGTGTCGACTGCAGGCGTCGGCAGCCGGATGTTCGGCACCGGGTAGAGCCAAGCTGACCGGTCTCGGCCTGTGAGTCCCTTGAATCGGGAATTGCCCCTGACCGCGTCGTTCCCGCCGGGTGCGGCCAGGCGGGCGGCGCGCCCGGCGGGCGCGCTGGGGTCACCAGGGCCGTGTGCTGGCCGCTGCCTGGAAGGTGCCGGTGAGGCCGTCCTGTGCGAGGGTAGCGAGGGTGACGATGATCTCTGCGCCCTGCTCGACGGTGCTGTTTCCTGAGTGGTGGTTGAGGTCGGTGGCCACATAGCCGGGGTCGGCGGAGTTGACCTTGATGCCCTCCGCGCGCAGGGCGCTGGCCCACATGACGGTCAGGGCGTTGAGAGCGGTCTTGGAGGAGTTGTAGGCCAGCAGGGAGGCGCCGGGCCATGCGGAAAACGGTCCCTGGGGATCGGCCGCCATGCTCAGCGAGCCGAGCATGCTGGAGACGTTGACGATCCTGGCGCCTCCGGCGCGGCGCAGCAGGGGGAGCAGCGTGTTGGTGATGGCGACGACCCCGAAGACATTGGTCTCATAGGTGCGGCGCATCTGGTCGGCGGTCACCTCGGTCACGGGCGCCCGGCACGTCGCGAACCGGCTCCGCGTCGCCAGCGTCGGCGGTGACTACCTCCACCTGGTCAGACCACGGGCGGTCAGCGAGCTTCCCCGGGTCCCGGGCCATGCACCGGACCTGGTGGCCAGCGGCCAGCAGTTCGGGCACCAGCCGCCCGCCGATGTACCCTGAGACCTCCGTCACCAGGCAGCACAGCGATTCGGTCATCCGTTTCAGTCTCGCGTGCGATCCGATCCGCCCGCCGTCGGCCCACGCCAGCCGCCCCGCGCGCCACCCGTGGGCTGCGCGGCAACCCGGGCGGTCACGGGCTACCCTGCTGCAATGATTTCCGCCGGGTCCGATGAGCTGCTCGGCCTGTTCCCGCCGGGCACCGTCCAAGACCCTGACGGCATGCTGCGGGTCGGCGGCTGCCGCCTGGACGAGATCGCGGCCGCCCACGGCACGCCGGTCCTCGTCGTCGACGAGAAGGCGGTCCGCCAGCGGGCCCGCGACTACCGTGCGCAGCTCGCCGCGCGGTGGCCGGACTCGCAAGTGCTGTTCGCGTCGAAGGCGTTTCCGTGCACCGCCGTGCAGCGGCTGATGGTGCAGGAGGGCCTGTGGCTGGATGTCGCGGGCGGCGGGGAGATCGTCACCGCGCTCGCCGCCGGGGCTGACCCGGCCACGCTGGTGCTGCACGGCAACGCCAAGACCACCGAGGAGATCGAGCTCGCCGTCGGCCAGGGGGTGGGCACCGTCGTCGTCGACAACGCCGACGACATCGGCCGGCTGGAGTCGGTGGTGCCCCGCGGCCGGGTCCAGGGCTGCCTGGTCCGGGTGATTCCCGGTGTGCGCAGCTCCACCTATCCCGCCTACGCGACCGGGCACGAGGGGTCGAAGTTCGGGCTGTCACCCGAGGCCGCCAGCGCGGCGATCGCTCGGATCGAGGCGTCGCCGCGGCTGCGGATGGACGGCCTGCACACCCATGTCGGCTCGCAGATCCTGGCGGCACAGGAGCTGGCGGCGGCGGTGGCGCCACTAGCCGCCCTCGGCGAGTTCGCCGTCTACGACCTCGGCGGCGGGCTGGGCTGCCGGTACACCTACGCCGATCATCCGCCGGGCCTGGGCGGCTACCTGGACGCGCTCACCGGCCAGGCTCGCGCGCACCTGCCGGCCGGCGCGCGCATCTGGATCGAGCCGGGCCGCAGCCTGGTGGCGCCGAACGCGGTCACGCTGTACCGGGTGACGACGGTCAAGTCCGGCGGCACCACGTTCGTCGCGGTCGACGGCGGGATGGGGGACAACCTGGAAGTCGCGCTGGTCGGCCAGCGCTTCGAGGCGGCGATCGCCGACCGGCCGGGCGGCGGCACGCCGGTCACCGTCGTCGGCCGGCACTGCGAGTCCGGTGACGTGCTCAGCACGGACGTGCCGCTGCCGGACCCGCGGGTCGGTGACCTGCTCGCCATCCCGGTGACCGGCGCGTACTGCCACACGATGGCCAACAACTACAACGGCGCCCGGCGGATCCCGGTGGTGTTCGCCGACGGCGCGGCCACCCGGCTGGTGGTCCGCAGGGAAACCTGGCAGGAACTGCTCAGCCGTGACGTCTGAGCCCGGCGCCGCCGCCTGCGCCGGTTAATCCGGTCCGCCCTGGGCAGGGGAGCAGGGTTGCAGCGCGGCCGGGGGGTTGCAGTGCGGCCGGAGCGCTGGACTCAGGAGGCAGGTTCCCACCGCACCACCCGGGCATTGCCGGCGAGCACCTGGTTCTCCGGCTCCGGGCTCGGCTCGACCAGGGCGTCCAGCCTGTCAACGACCCCCTCGACGCCGGGCTCGGGCTGCATGCGTCACCTCGGCTAGCTGGACGCGCAAGACCGCTGTCAGAGCTGCCCGGTACCGTCCGGGCCATGCACGAAATGGCCGCCCTGCTTGACCGGCTCAATGCTGACCAGCGCCGGGCGGCCGCCCATCAGGGCGGACCGCTGCTAGTGCTGGCCGGCGCGGGCACCGGCAAGACCGGCACGCTGGTGGCCAGGGCCGCGTGGATGTGCACCCAGGGCATCCAGGCCAGCAGGATCCTGATGCTGACGTTCACCAGGCGGGCCGCCGACGACATGCTGGGCCGGGTAGCCGGCCTGCCCGCCCGGGACACGATCTGCGGCGGCACGTTCCACGCGGTAGCCCATCGCGTGGTCCGCGCGCACGCGGAGTCGTTCGGTCTGCCGCCGGAGTTCAGCGTGCTCGACCCCGGCGACGTCACCGACCTGCTGGACTCGCTGCGCGAGGAGCACGGCCTGACCGGCACGCAGCGGCGCGCCCCGCGGGCGGCGGTGTGCGCGGACATCTACGGCCGATGCGTGGCCACCAGCACGGCCGTGGCCGACGTCGTGCAGGCCGGCTTCCCCTGGTGTGCCGGGTTCACCGGCCAGCTGGCCAGCCTGTTCCGCGGCTACGTCGCACACAAGCGGCGGCACGGCCTGGCGGACTTCGACGACCTGCTGCTGCTGTGGCGGGCCGGGCTGGCCGACCCGGCGGCCGGGCCGGTCCTGCGCGGCATGTTCGACGCCGTGCTGGTGGACGAGTATCAGGACGTCAACGCCGTGCAGGCGGACATCGTGCGGCTGCTGCAGCCGGACGGATCCGGGCTGACCTGCGTGGGCGACGATGCGCAGGCCATCTACGGGTTCCGCGGGGCCGACCCGGCTCACCTGCGGTCGCTGGCCGCGGCCTATCCGGGCCTGACCGTGGTCCGGCTAAGAGCCAGTTACCGCTCTCGGGCGCCGGTGCTGGACCTGGCCGCCTCGATCCGCCCGCAGACCCCCGGGCTGGAGCTGGCGCTGACCGCCGAGCGGGGCAGCGGGCTGCGCCCGCTGCTGGTGCGCTGCCACGACGAGGCCACCCAGGCCCGGGAGATCTGCGCCCGCGTACTCGAAGCGCACGAGGACGGCCTGCGCCTCGCCGACCAGGCCGTGCTGGTGCGCGCGGCGCACCACAGTGACGTGCTGGAGCTGGAGCTTGCCGCCCGCGGCATCCCGTTCGTCAAGTACGGCGGGCTGCGCTTCACCGAGGCCGCGCACGTCAAGGACTTCCTGGCCGCGGCCAGGGTGGTCGGCAACCCGGCCGATGACCTGGCCTGGTTCCGGCTGCTACGGCTGCACGAGGGTATCGGGCCGGTGCTGGCCCGGCGGATCGTGCAGGTGCTCGCGCTGGCCGAGCCGGATCCGCTCGGGCGCTGGCCGCAGGCCGCCGCGGTCATCCCGGCCCGGGCCCGGCCAGCGGTCAGTGCGACCATCACCGCGCTCGCGGCCGCCGCCCGCGCCGACAGCACGCCGGCCCGGGCGGGCGCGATCCTCGCGGCGCTGCTCGGCCCGCTGCAGGCACGCTACCCGGACGCTCCCGCCAGGATCGCCGACCTGCAGCGGCTGGCCGACGCTGCGGCCACCCGGCCGTCTTTGCACGAGGCGCTGGTCGAGGTCGCGCTGGATCCGCCGGTCTCGTCCGGCGACCTGGCCGGGCCGCCCCGGCTCGACGATGATTACCTGGTCATCTCCACCATGCACTCGGCCAAGGGCCTGGAGTGGCCGGTCGTGCACCTGCCGCACCTGGTGGACGGGGCGGTGCCCAGCGACATGGCGCTCACCGACGCGGCCGGCCTGGCCGAGGAACGGCGGCTGTTCTACGTGGCCGTGACCCGGGCCCGCGATCAGCTGTACCTGTACGCGCCGCTGCGGATGCACCATCACCGCCGCGCTCGCGACGACCTGCACGGGTACGCCCCGCTGACCCGGTTCCTCGACGCCGCCGCGCTGGCGTGCTGCGACGTGACCGACGCCGGGCCGGACCGGCCCGCGCTGCCGGTGGCGGCGCCGCTGGCCCAGGCCATCGACGCCCGCCTGGCGTTCCTGTGGGACGGCTGACTGGCCCGGCCAGTCCCGTCAGCCCGTCTCGATGAGCCCGCGCAGGTAGGCGGCCTGCCCGGCGTGCTGCAGGTCATCGGAGATCACGCTGACCAGCCGGACGCCCAGGGTGACCGGGGGATCCCAGCGCTCGTCGACGACCTTGTCCAGGTCGGCCGGGGTGAGCCCGCGGACGAACCGGACCGTCTGCTCGCAGACCGCGTCGTGGTAGCCGATCAGCTGGTCACCCGACTCCACCCGGACCCTGGCCACTTCCTGCGCCCGCATCCCGTAGCCGGTCTCGGCCGGGCCGAACGGCAGCCCGAGCCGCTGCGCCCAGCCCTCCGAGGTATAGACCTGCTCGGTGCCCATCACCTCGGCTAGGTGGTCGTCCTGGACCCGGGTCAGGTGCCAGGCCAGCCAGCCGATCGAGTTCGCGCCGCCGGCCGGCTGATACGCCAGCTGCTGCGCGGTCAGGCCGCCGACCACGTGCGTGACGACCTCCCGGATCCGGCCGAAGCCGTCGGCCAGCAGTTCACCGGTGTCCATAGCTGCTCCTTCCGCGCCGCTGATCACATCGAAGCACCGGCCCGGCAGGCCGGATGCGCGGGCCCGCCGATGCGGGTCCGGGAGACAGCTGCATGCGCGGGCCGCCGATGCGGGCACTGAAAATAGGGCACAGTGAGTAGGTGCAGACCACTACCCCGGATCTTGCCGCGCATATCGCCCGGTATGCCAGCGCGTTTCACGCCCGGGCCAGCGGCCGCCACCACGTCGGCTCGCCGCTGGGAGCCTGGCTGCTGCTGGCGCTGTGCGCCCCGGCCGCCTCCGGCGCGGACGCCGCCGCCCTGGCCGATGCCCTCGGCTGCGACGGGCCCGCGGCGGCGCGCTTCGCCGCCGAGCTGCTCAGCGACCCGCACCCGCTGGTGGGGGCCGCCGCGGCAGCGTGGAGCGCCCCCGGCATGGTCAGCGCCGGCTGGCTGGCCGGACTGCCGGCGGCAGTGGCGCAGGGACCGGTGCCCAGCCAGGCGGAGCTGGACTCCTGGGCGCGGGAGAGCACGTTCGGCCTGATCGGGCGGTTCCCGCTGCGCCTGGATCCGGCCACTTACCTGGTCCTGGCCACAGCGCTGGCGACCCGGGTGTCCTGGCAGCGGCCGTTCCAGCTCGCCGCCGCGAGCGAGCTGGGCTCCGGCAGCCCGTGGGCCGCCCGCGTCGCGCGGGTACTGCGCATGCCGTCCGGCAACGGGCACGCCGCGTTCATCGCCGCCACCGAAACTGCCGGGGACGTGGCGGTGCACACCGCGGTGGCCCGGGACGGCCTGCTGGTCACCTCGGTGATCGCCGCCGCCGGCGTGCCGCCGGGCGACGTGCTCGCGGTGGCGCACCAGCAGGCGATGGCGGCGGCAGCCGGCAACACCAGTGTCCGCCGCTCGCTGTACGACCTGCCGCTCGGCGACGGCCCGGCCTGGACGGTGCGGGAGGAGGCGACCGCACTCGGCGGTCCTGAGCGGTGCACCGCGGTGCTCCCGGCCTGGTCCGCGCACAGCACGCACGAGCTGGCTGACCCGGCCCTGGGCTTCCCGGCCGCCGTCCGGGCGGTCGCCCCGGCGGGCGGCCCGTGGCAGGCGGCTCAGACCGCGCTCGCGCGGTACTCCCGGACCGGGTTCGAGGCGGCCGCCGTGACCGGCGTGGCAGTGGCGATGGCCGCCCGTGTCCCAGGCCGGAGCCGCAGCCGGGTCGCCGAGCTGCAGTTCGGCCATCCGTACGCGGTCGTGGCCGTGACCCTCGACCACCGTCATGATCCCGGCACCGGAGAGGGATACCACGGGCCGTGGCACGGCGTGCCGGTGTTCTCCGCCTGGGTCGCCGAGCCGGATGACGCCGCCGAGCCGGGCCACGCAGGCCCGGATGCCGCCGCCCCGGCCAGCGCTGGGGCATAGCCGCCGGTGATATCCAGCGCTGACACCGCCGCGCCGGCAGGCTAGGTTTCGGCCATGCACAGCGTGGATCGCACCACCGAACAGATGATCCGGTCAGTCCTCGCCTACGCCGAGAACCGGCTCCGGCTGGACCCGGTGCCGCTCGACCGCGGGGCCCGCCCGCAGGCCGAGCTGGAGGCCGCCATGGCGGGCCTGATCAGCGACGAGGGGCACAACCCGGACCAGATACTCGGCGTCTTCGCCGCGACGGTCGCGCCCGCGGTGCTGTCGGCCGACAGCCCCCGGTTCCTCGGCTTCATCCCGGCCGCCCCGACCAAGGCGGCGCTGCTGTTCGACATGCTGGTCTCCTGCGCCTCGATTCAGGGCATCTCCTGGCTGGAGGCGGCTGGCGCGGTGCACGCGGAGAACCAGGTGCTCGCGCTGATCGCCGACCGGGCGGCCCTGCCGGCCGGGGCGGGCGGCTGTTTCGTGGCCGGCGGCTCGGCGGCCAACCTGTCGGCGCTGGCCGTGGCCCGCGAGATGGCCAAGCGCAGGGCGGCCGCCCGGCCGGGCCAGACCGGGCCGGCCCGGTGGCGGGTGGCGGTCAGCGCCGACGCGCACTCCTCGGTGAGCAACACGCTGCGGCTGCTGGAGATGGACCCGCTCACCGTGCCCGCGCCCGGTCACCGGCTCACCGGGGCGGCGCTGCGGGCGGCGATCGAGGCCGACGGTGATCCCGGCTCGATCGCCGCCGTGGTCGCCACCGCCGGCACCACGAACGCCGGCATCATTGACGACCTGGCCGGCGCGGCCGACGTGGCTGCCGAGCTCGGCGCCTGGCTGCACGTCGACGGGGCCTACGGCGGGGCCGGGCTGTTCGCGCCGAGCGTGCGGCCGGCCTACGCCGGCGTCGAGCGGGCCGACTCGTTCGTGGTCGACCCGCACAAGTGGCTGTTCGCGCCCTACGACTGCGCCGCGCTGCTGTACCGCGATCCGGCGGCGGCCCGGTCGGTGCACCGGCAGGACGCCTCCTACCTCGACGTGATCCACGATGGTCCGGCCGAGTGGAACCCGACCGACTACGCCTACCACCTGACCCGCCGCGCCCGCGGACTGCCGCTGTGGTTCTCGCTGGCGGTGCACGGCGTGCGGGCCTATGAGCAGGCCATCGAGACGGCGATCCGGCTGGCCGCCGACACCGCTGCCGAAATTAACGGCCGCGAGTACCTTGAGCTGATCTGCGAGCCGCAGCTGTCGGTGGTGCTGTTCCGCCGCCGGGGGTGGGGACCGGAGGACTACGCTCGCTGGGCGGACCAGCTGCTGGCCGACCAGGTCGCTTTCCTGCCGCCGTCGGCATGGGAGGGAGAGACCGTCGCGCGGTTCGCCTTCCTGCACCCGCATACCTCGATGGAGCTGGTCCGGCAGATCCTGGACCGGATGGCGTAAGGGGGCAGGCAATGGCCGGCCAGTCATCAGGGGGCTCAGGTCCCGAGCGGCCCGGCGAGCCCGCAGCGCCCGGCCAGCAAGCCCGGCCCGCCGACCCGGAGCAGGCGCGGGCCCGGCAGGAGGCCAGGGCCCGGCGCACGGACCTCGCGCTGCGGTCCTTCGGCGTGCCGAACTCGGTGGCCCGGCAGTTCGACTTCTGGGATGACAGCTACGAGGGACGGCGGCTGTTCTCCGAGCTGCTCGGCACCTTCCTGCTGGTGCTCGTGGCCGCGGGCGGCGGGATGGTGAACGCGCGGTTCGGCGGGCACGTGATCGGCGGCGCGGCCCAGGTCGTTGCCCCCGCCCTGATGGTGATGGCCATCATCTTGTTCATGGGCGCGGTGTCGGGCGCGCATCTCAACCCGGCCGTCAGCCTGGCGTTCGCGCTGCGCGGCGATTTCCCGTGGAAGCGGCTGCCCGCGTACATCGTGGCGCAGTTCGCGGGCTCGGTGCTGGCCGTGCTGCTGCTGTGGGCGCTGATCGGCCGGCACGGATCAGCCGGCCAGACCCTGCCCGGGCCGGGCATCTCCGCCGGCACCGCGTTCGCCTGGGAGGCGCTGCTCACCGCCGGCCTGGTCAGCGTGATCCTGGGCACGGCGTCTGGCGCCCAGCAGCTCGGCCCGATCGCCGCGATCGGGGTCGGCAGCTACATCGCGCTGGCCGGGCTGTGGGGCGCGCCGGTCAGCGGCGCATCGATGAACCCGGCCCGCTCCCTGGGCCCGGCCCTCGTGCTGGGCAACTGGACGGCCTGGTGGGCATACCTGGCCGGGCCGGTCGCGGGCGGCCTGATCGCGGTCGGCTTCGCCCGCATCCTGCGCGGTCCGGGCGGCGGCAAGCTCGGCACCCTGGCCGCGCAGGGCAGCCTGGGCGTGGCCTGGCGGCCCGGCCCGATCGGCGAGCCGGAGCCGGCCCCGCTGCATCCGCGGGAGCAGGACGGCCCGCACCGGCCTGGCTGATCCGAGCCGCGGCTCAGCTGCGGCGGGAGGCGCAGCCCAGGCAGGGGGCGGCGGCGGGCCGGGCGGCCAGCCGGGCAGCGCCGATCGGCTGCCCGCAGTTCTCGCACTGCCCGCAGCTGTGATCGTCCCGCCCGGCTGGCGGCATCTAGCCTCCTGCGTTCTGTCTGGCTGCCGCAGTCAACGCAGCCGGGCAGCTCAGTGCTACCCGGTGGTGCAGTGATGACCGGGGCGGTGCGGTAGCCGCCGCCCCGGCGGGTCCGAGTGGGCATATCCGCCGCCGGTCGGGCAGGCTTAGCCCATGACACAAACCCTGACCCTGATGGCCGTGCACGCGCACCCGGACGACGAGGCGTCGGGCACCGGCGGCGTGCTGGCCAAGTACGCCGACGAGGGCGTCCGCACCGTCGTCGTGACCTGCACTAATGGTGAGTTCGGGGATGCGCCCGGCGGCATCAAGCCTGGAGCGGACGGGCATGACACGGACGAGGTCGCCGGACTGCGCCTTACCGAGCTGCGGGAAGCGGGCAAGATCCTCGGCGTGACCGAGCTGGAGATGCTCGGGTACCACGATTCGGGCATGCCCGACTGGGACTACAAGGAGCGGCCGGAAGCTTTCTGCAACGTCCCGCAGCCGGTGGTGGAGGCGCGGATCACCGCGCTGATCGAGCGCTACCGCCCGCAGGTCGTGATCACCTACGACCCCGAGGGCGCCTACCAGCACCCTGACCACGTGCACGCGGCCCGGTCGGCTATCGCTGCCGTCACCGCCTCGGCCATCCCGGCCAAGCTGTACCTGACCGCGATGCGGCGCAGCTCCTGGCAGAAGATCTTCCAGGCACTGCGGGAGCGGGGCGAGGATGTGCCGGACTGGGAGCTGACCCCTGACGACATCACGAAGATGGACCTGGAAGAGCAGCGCATCACCACCTCCGTCGACATCCGGCCGGTGATAGAGCGCAAGCAGGACGCGCTGCTCGCGCACGCCAGCCAGATCAGCGACTCCTGGTTCAGCAAGATCCCGGCAGAGATTGCCACAGAGGCGTTCGGCCACGAGACGTTCATCCGTGCCAGCGACCGGACCGGCGCCCCGGTGCCGGAGACCGACCTGTTCGCCGGCCTCCGCCCGTAGCCGGGCGGGCCCGGCCGGGGCATCCGGACCGGAGCGGGCCACGCGGATGCCCGAAGTACGCCACCATGTGTGCATGCTCTTCCTGCTGGCCCGCGTCTTCCGGGTTACGCACCGCCGGCATGTGGCGATCCTGCTGGCTGTCGCGGTGGCCTGCACCGTGGGCGGCGGCTGCCTGTTCGCGGTCACCGACGGGGTGCCGCTCACGACCGGCGTCTACTGGGCGATCACCACGGCCACGACCGTCGGCTACGGTGACGTGACGCCGCACCACCCGGCCAGCCGGTTCATCGCGGTCCTGGTCATGCTGACGGCCATCCCGCTGCTTGCCTCGGTGTTCGCGCTGGTCACCGGGGCAGCGGCGGCCAACGGAGTACGGAGGATCCTGGCTATGAGAGACCGGTTCCCGGCTGGCACCTACCGCCTGGTCGCCGGCCTGAGCCCGGCGGTGCCGGCGATCCTGGACGAGCTGGTCCGGGTGGGCGATCCGGTGGTGCTGGTGGCCGACGTCGACCCGGCCGCGGTACCGTCCGGCGTGCACGTCGTCCGCGGCGACCCGACTGCGCAGGCCGTGCTGCGGCAGGCCCGCCCGCAGGATGCCCAGCAGGCGCTGATCACCGGCGAATCCGACGGTGACGTCCTGGTCGTGGCGATCCTGCTGCGCAAGGAGGCGCCGGACCTGCCGGTCACCGCGCTAGTCACCTCGCGGTCGGTGCGCGACGCACTGGCTGAGCTGGGCGTCTCGCAGACCATCTCCGGGCCGGAGCTGATCGCGCACACCCTGGCCAAGTCGCTGGAGGCGCCGCATGCCGCCGACATGCTCGCCGAGCTCGTCGAGTCGGATCAGCACTGCCTGACCGAGTTCACGGCCGGCCCTGACACCGTCGGGAAGCCGCTCAGCACGGTGCGGGACGAGCGCTCGGAACTGGTGCTCGGGCTGGTGCACGAGGGCCGGTTCCAGCTCGGCGTCGGTGCCGACCCGGTCGTCGCGGCCGGCGACCGGCTGCTGGTCGCCGAGCCCGCCCGCGGCGCGGCCCGTCCCGCTGAGACCGCCGCCCGCTAAGCCCAGCGAGGCAGCCGCCAGCGGGTCAGCTGGCAGCGGGTCAGCTGGCAGGCGCGGTCAGCTTGGGCTCCTGGCCCGTCAGCCCGGCCGGCGCATCGTCGTCGCGCCGGGCCCGGCCGAAGCGCACCAGTGCCGCGAACCCGAGCGCGCCGGCGACCGGCAGCGTGACTATGACGGGCAGCTGGTAGCGCCAGGAGAACTCGGGCAGGTCCGAGACCAGCAGGTCGATCGCGCCCGCCAGGAAGAACAGCAGGCTGCCGAGAGCCAGCTGGCGGGAGACCGCACCCGGCCGGCGCCGCACCAGCGCGGCCACCGTCCCGGCCAGGCCGGCGAGGACCGCCAGCAGCAGGAACGGGCCTGGCGTGTAACCGCCGTCCAGCTGGTAGGCGTGCAGGAACCGGGCCAGCGGCAGGCTCACGTGCTCGGCCGGCCCGCCGTAGGCCGCATTCAGCGGCCGGTACAGGACGGGGCCGCCGGGCTGCTTCAGGCCCACGATGATCAGGTCCGGCTTGGCGACCGAGATGTCCAGGTAGGTCGGGTAGTAGGCCTGGAACTGCCACCGCGTGATGGGCGTGTCGCCCGGGCTGGTCACCCGCTGGACGGCGAACAGCTTGAGCACGTCCCGGCCGTAGGCCGAGAGCACACGCAGCGGCTGCTGCTCCAGGACGTCCTTGTTGAACTCGCCGATCGCCGTGTTACGGCCGACTCCCGGCGGCGGGGTGAAGATCTTCGCGGGCGAGGTGGCGTCATGGTCGAGCCGGTCCGCGCCGACCTTCTGCTCAGCCGGGGCCGGGCACAGCGCCCGGAGCCCGGCCGGGACCTTGAGCGTCGCGCAGTCAGCGGCGGCGGCCATCCGGCCGTAGGTTGATGCCGCTCCGCTGCGGGACAGGTCGAGGTGCTTGGTCAGGTCGTACGACCCGGCCATGTACAGCAGGATCGGCGCGGCGAAGGCCAGGCACAGCGCCACCGCCTTGCGCGCCCGGTCGCGCCAGCCGCCGCTCGCGGCGAGCAGGACGAAGACCAGCGCGGGCGCGATCAGCACCTCGCCGATCTGCCGGATGGTCGCGGAGGCGCCCAGGATGATCCCGCCGGCCACGCAGGCCCGCGTGGTCAGCTCGGCCCGCCACAGCAGCACCGCCAGGCCGGCCACGATCAGTGCCTCCAGCCAGACGTCGGGCATGATCGTCTGCTCGGCCTGGAGCTGGTAGGCGTCCAGCAGGACCGGGGCTATCGCGATCGCCGCCACCCACCGGGCGGCCCCGCGCCGGATCAGCACCGCGTACAGGGTGACCGCCATGGCCAGGCCCAGCAGGTGCTGAACGGCCGCGACGGCTTCCAGATTGCCGAACAGCAGGATCAGGTGCAGTGGCAGCTTGTAGCCGACCGGGTCGGATCCGCTCCATGAGTTGTACAGGTACTTCAGCGTGTCGACGTAGATCAGGGCCGGCCGGTAGGCGATCAGGGCCAGTACCCGCAGTACCAGCCCGGCGGCCAGCAGCAGCGTCGCGATCCAGTGCCGGATCGCGAGCCGGGCCAGCCGGGCGGGCAGCCCGGCCAGCAAGGCCGGGTCGAAACGGCGGCGGCGCGGCGCGGCGGCCTGAGGCCCGCCGGGGGCATCCGCGTCATCCGAAGAAGAATCAGCAGGCCAGTCCCCTGGTTCCGCTGGGTCGGCAGCTGCACGCCCGGCGGATGTCCCTGGCATTCGCATACAGTCGTCCCGGTTGTCCTTGATAGTGGCCCGCGGCGCACTTTTCCTGGCCATCGCGCTGCCTGCGCGAGCGGCCTGGCCTAGTCCCTGCCCGCCAGCCGCAGACCTGAACGCTCTCGGGCCTTCCCAGGCCCGGTGGCTGGGCTGTGAGCAAGACTATCGTCCCGGCGGAACCTGCTGGCCGGGCACGTGGAATCTCGCCGGAAACGTCGGTGCTCCCGCGTAACCTCCGCACATGCAGGTCCCGCGGTCATCCTCCCCGCTGCCGGCTAAAGAGCAGTCAAACCACAGCCCATCAATTCAGAAACAATCTCCCCGCCGACATCAGCGGCCACCCCGCGAGGCGCTCCAGCGCGGCGGCCCGGACCCGTGGACGGTGCTGCGCGGCCACGCGGCGATGCTGTACCCGGGCCTGACCGCCCCGCCGCCCGGCGCCGCGGGGCTGTGCGTGACCTGCTGCGGGCCGGCCAGGCCGGGCAGCGCCCGCTGCTACCAGTGCACGCTGCATGCCGAGTGCGCGCCGGGCGGCCTGGCGGACCTGGTCGTCCCGGTCGCGTACGCGCCCAAGGGCGGGGCGCACGCCACCCGGCTGTGGCAGTACAAGTCCGCTGGCCCGCAGGAGCAGGCGGCCGGGGCCGGCTTGCGGGCGCTGCTGCTGACGTTCCTGCGCGATCACGGCCCGTGCGCGTGGCAGCGGGCCGGCGTTCCCAGCCCGGCCCGGCTGGCCGTCGTGCCGAGCAGCCGGGGCCGCCCCGGCGAGCACCCGCTCCGGGCGCTGATCGGACCGTGCCTCGCCCTCCCGTGGGCCGAGCTGACCGCCAGCCCTGGCCGGGACCTGGCCCGGGACCTGGACCCGCACCGGTTCACCGCGGCGCCGCTGGCCGGCGGCACGGTCCTGCTGCTCGATGACACCTGGACTACCGGGGCCAGCGCCCAGTCGGCCGCGATGGTGCTGCGGCTGGCCGGCGCGGGAGCGGTCATCGCCGTCGTGCTCGGCCGGCACCTGAGCCCGCCCGGCCCCGCTGGCCGGCTGCCCGGCCCGGCCGCGGCAGCGCCGTTCCGGCCGGGCCGGTGCGCGGTGCACCCGCTCTGGGAGCCTGACCGTGCGGAGCCCCGGCCGGCCCGGAGCATCCGGCCGTCGGCTGCGTAGCCTGCCGCCGGCTCATAGGCTGGTGCAGTGCCGACCGCTGCCCCGCCCTCCAGGACCGCCCTGGTCCGCCGTGCCCGGCGGATCAACCGCGAGCTGGCCGCGCTGTACCCCGGCGCGCACTGCGAGCTGGATTTCAGCACGCCGCTGGAACTGCTGGTGGCGACGATCCTGTCGGCCCAGTGCACCGACCGCCGGGTCAACCAGGTCACCCCGGTGCTGTTCAGCCGCTACGCCGCCGCCGCCGACTACGCCGCCGCCGACCGGGCGGAGGTAGAGAAGATCATCCAGTCGACGGGGTTCTTCCGGGCCAAGACCACCGCCATCATCGGCCTCGGGCAGGCGCTCTGCGAGCGGTTCGGCGGGGAGGTGCCCGGCCGGCTAGCGGACCTGGTCACCCTGCCCGGCGTCGGCCGCAAGACCGCCAACGTCGTGCTGGGCAACGCGTTCGGCGTGCCCGGCATCACGGTGGACACCCACTTCGCCCGGCTGTCCAGGCGCTTTGGCTGGACCACCCGGGAAGACCCGGTCAAGATCGAGCATGAGGTCGGCTCGCTGTTCCCCCGGTCGGAGTGGACGATGCTGTCGCACCGGCTGATCTGGCATGGCCGCCGCGTCTGCCACTCCCGGCGGCCCGCCTGCGGAGCCTGCACGCTGGCCGCGCTGTGTCCTTCGTTCGGCGAGGGGCCGACCGACGGGGCCACGGCGCGCAAGCTCGTCAAGACCGGCCCGTTCTCGTGATCAACCCCGGCCCGGCGGAGCCGCCGGCCTGGCTGACCGCGCTGGCGAAGTCGGCGGCGCAGCTCGTCGTGCCGCCTGCCCTGCGGCCGCCGCCGCACGGCGGGCGGCCGTCCGCCGTGCTGATCCTCTTCGGGGACGGCCCCGGCGGCCCTGACCTGCTGCTGCTGCAGCGGAGCCGGTCGATGCGCCGGCACGCCGGCCAGCCCGCCTTCCCCGGCGGGGCCATCGACGCCGCCGACGGCGGCGCGGTCGCCGCGGCGCTGCGGGAGGCCGCCGAGGAAGCGCTGGTGGACCCGGCGGGCGTCGAGGTGCTCGGGGTACTGCCGGACCTGTTCATTGCGCACAGCGGGTTCTCGGTGACCCCGGTGCTCGCCTGGTGGCGGCAGCCGGCCCCGGTGGCACCAGGTGACCCGGCCGAGGTGACGGCGGTGGCCCGGATCGCCGTGGCCGAGCTGGCCGATCCGGCGAACCGGGTAGCCATCCGGTACCCGTCCGGTCAGGGCGGCCCGGCATTCCGGGCCGGCGGCATGCTGGTGTGGGGGTTCACCGCCATGATCGTGGACCGCCTGCTGGCCCTCGGCGGCTGGGAGCGGCCGTGGGAATCGGGCACGCTGGAGGAACTGCCCGCCGACGTGTATGCCGCCGCCCAGGGCCTGCCCGAGCCGGGACCGTGAGGAGCCCGTGCGGCCGGCCCGCGGAGCGGCCGGAGCGGCCGGCGCGGGCGATACGGTGTGTCTTGTGCCCGGCGATTTCCTCGACCTGATCTTGCTGGTGCTCGCCGCGGCGTTCGCCGTGGCCGGCTACCGCCAGGGCTTCATCATCGGCGTGCTGAGCTTCGCCGGCTTCGTCGGCGGCGTGGCGATCGGGGCTGCGTTCGCGCCGCGGATCTCCCGCGCGCTGGCCTCCAGCACCAACGTGCAGGCGTTCGTCGCCATCCTGGTGGTGTTCGTCACCGCGATGCTCGGCATGCTGCTGACCTCCGGCATCGGCGTGGCCGTCCGGTCCCGGCTGCACTGGCGGCCGGCCACGGTCCTGGACTCGATCGGCGGCGCCGCGATCAACGTGGCGGCCGTGCTGATCGTGGCCTGGATGATCGGCTCGTTCGTTGCCTACTCGCCGTTCACGCTGCTGTCCCGGCAGGTCAATGACTCGGTGGTGCTGCGCGCGGTGGACCGGATGGTGCCGCGGTCGGCGCTCAGCCTGGACTTCTCGCCGCTGCGCAGCCTGCTGGCCAGCGGGCCGTACCCGCAGGTGTTCAGCGCTCTGGGGGCAGAGAGCTCGCTGGCGGTGGCTCCGCCGTCGCGCACGGTGCTGGATGCGCGCGGGCTGGCCGCCGACCGGGACAGCATCGTGAAGATCCAGGGGGTGGCGCCGAGCTGCTCGCGGCGCCTGGAGGGCAGCGGCTTCGTGATCGCGCCCGGGCGGGTCATCACGAACGCTCATGTGGTGGCCGGGGTGACCGTCGGGCCGCGGGTGCTGACCCGCGGCGGGACCGAGTACCCGGCCCAGGTGGTCCTCTACGATCCCCGGCGCGACGTCGCCGTGCTCAGCGTGCCGGGCCTGGACGCGCGGCCGCTGGCGTTCACGGGCACGGCCCGGTTCGGCGCGGGGGCGATCGTGGCCGGGTATCCGCTGAACGGCGGGTTCACCGCCCGCCCGGCCCGGGTGGCCGCCATCGAGGAGGCCACCGGCCCGGACATCTACCAGAACGCCCAGGTGACCCGGTCCATCTACCCGATACGCGCGGTCGTCCAGCCCGGCAACTCCGGCGGCCCGCTGCTGGCCCCGGGCGGGCGCGTGTACGGGGTTGTCTTCGCCGCCGCGGTGGCCGTGCCGGACACCGGATACGCGCTGTCGGCGGCGGAGGTCGCACCGGACGTGCAGGCCGGCGAGCAGGCGCAGGCCGCGGTCTCGACCGGCCGGTGCCAGTAGCCGCCCCGGCAGCTGCCAGCATCCCGCCCGGGCGGCATCGCCCGGCGGGTCACCGCCCGGCTCAGCCGGCTCGCCGGCCGTCGCCCGCCCGGCCGCCGTGGGCGGCCCAGTGAGGCGGTCCTAGCCGGGGTGATCTTCGCCGCGGTGGTCCGGGCCGCGCAGGCTCAGGTGCAGCCAGGGCGCGGGCGCCGCCGGCAAGCCGCCCGCCTCGATCCGGTCAGCCAGCCCGGCGGCGGCGCTCGCGATCGCGGCCGCGTCGGCCCCGTGCGGCCGCCCCGGCCGGTATCCCGCCAGCCGGGTCGAGCCCCGGCGCAGCAGGGCGGCGGCGCCGCGGGCGTTGCCGCGGCGGGCATGAGTCAGGCCCACCGCCAGCTGAGCCAGCCCCTGCCAGAAGTCCCGTTCCCCGGCCGGGGCCGTGCGCCAGGCGGCCTCCAGCACCTCGTGCGCGTGAAACGGGCGTCCGGCGTCCAGCAGCCGCTGCGCCTGCTCCAGCACCTCTGCCGGGGAGAGCTGCGGGTCGTCGGGCATCACCGGCACGCCGGCCGCGCCGCGCTCCAGCGGCCGGCCGAGGCCGTCGCGCGGCCGGGCACTGCGCGGACGGCCGGCCGCGTCGCGGTCCCTGGCGGGCGGCGAGGGTCGCGAGGTCACCGTTCCGGCTCGGGATCGGCCAGCCAGGACCGTAGTTCCGCGTCGAACCGGGCCGGCTGCTCCTCATGCGGGAAATGCCCGGCGCCGTCGATGAGCCGCCACCGGTAGGGTGCCTCCACGTGCAGGCCAGAGCCGCGGGCGGTGCCCGGCAGCACGCAGTTGTCCAGCGCGCCGTGCAGGTGCAGCGTGGGGGCCTGGATCGGAGCGTGCATCGCCCGGGCGTACCGCAGTCCGTCGGGCCGCAGCCGGGAGCGGATGAACCACCGGTGGTACTCCAGCGCTGAGTGGGCCACCGAGGGAATGGACATGGCTGCCCGGTAGCACTGCTCAGTTTCCGGATCGGGCCAGCCGGGCGCCGACCACGACTCGAGCATCCGGCCGACCCGGCTCGCCCCGCCGCGCAGCAACTGCCGCTCGGGCAGCAGCGGAAGCTGGAATCCGAGGGCGTATCCGCTCCGCCGGCCCTGGCCGAGCGGGTCGCGCAGCACGGCCGCGCGCAGCCGGAGCGGATGCGGGACCGACACCACCGCCAGCCGCCGGACCACCTTGGGGAAGTAAGCGGCCATCGTCCAGGCGATCAGCCCGCCCCAGTCGTGCCCCACCACGACGGCATTCGCCTCGCCCAGCGACCTGATCAGCCCGGCCGCGTCGGACGCTGCCGTCACCAGGTCATAGCCCCGCGGCGGCTTGTCGCTGCCCCCGTAGCCGCGCAGGTCCACCGCCACCGCCCGGAACCCGGCGCTGCTCAGCGAGGTCAGCTGCTCCCGCCAGGCCCACCAGAACTCGGGGAACCCGTGCAGCATCAGGACCAGCGGGCCGTCCCCGCTTTCGGCCAGGTGGAAGCGGGTGCCGTTCGCGCTGACCGAGCGGTGCGCCCACGGCCCCTCGCGGTAGATCGCCGCGTCCGCATGCGGGGGCACGGTCACCCGCCGGCGCTGCCTGCCGGGGACATCGCGCTCCCGTCCTCCCGGCGCAGCAGCGCGAGGTCATCGGTCACCGTCTGCCGGGTCTTGCGCAGGCCGCTGAGCTTGCGGAACTTCAGGAACCCGATCAGCACCGCCAGGCAGGCCAGCAGCACGCATGCCCCGGCAACGATCAGGAACGCGGCCCACGTCCAGATGCCCAGCGCGACGAGCCCGTAGGCCAGCGCAATGCACAGCAGCACCAGCACCAGGCAGCCCACGAAGGCGGCCATTCCGAGCAGCGCGCCGCCGACGCCCAGGCGCCGCACGTCGTCCTTGAGTTCTATCTTGGCCAGGTCGAGTTCGCACCTGAGCAGCTTGCTCATGTCCGCGACGGCTGCTGAGACCAGGTTGCCCAGCGACTGCTCATCGACGCCGTCAGCCGGCTGGCGGGCTGTGGTTCCGGCCATCAATGCTCTCCCATTCTCACGCGGTGGCACCAAGTCTGGCTCATACCCTCCCGCGATATTCGCACAGCACGCCAATCCCAGAGATCACCGGCACATTGCCAGTTCGTTGCGGACCCGGCCTGCTGGCCCCCTGGTAGCGCAGGGCGGGCCGGTGCCGGGCGAAATCGCCCGGCGGGCCGGAGAGTCGGGAACACACGATAGCGAATCTCCCGAACATTGCGCCGGGCTGGCCGAGATGTGAATTCCGGGCCGGCTTGCGGCCTGCCGGTCCTCGTGCCTGCTCGCCTCGTGGCTGCCGGCACTGTGTCCCCGCTGGCGCCGGCTGCCGGCACTGTGTCCGCTGGTACTGTGTCCGCTTGTACTGGCCGTTGTACTGGCCGTCCGCTGGTACTGGCCGGAAACGCAGCAAACGGCGCCCCGTGCTGGGGCGCCGTCGCCTGCCACGTCAGGTCCGGGTTACCAAGCGTGCACCTGTACTGCCGGATAGGCGGCCCGTTCGTGCGCACGGAGATGACCCCGCGGTGCCGGACCTGCCTGCCTCGGCGTGCCTCCCGCGGCTGGTCGCGCGTGGGTGCCCGGTTGCCGTGTTCGTGTCTCTAGTTCTACGACGGATCGGCCCGGTTGGAAAGAGCCAAGGCGTGACCGATTCGTTATGTTGAATGATCAGCCGCTATTCATGCCTGCCGACGGCGGTTCCGGCGGGCCGGGGACGGCGGCTTCGCCCGGCGCGGTGCGAGCGCCGAAGGTGAGCACCGGCCAGCCCCGCTCGCGGGCCACCCGGCGCAGGGCGCGGTCCGGGTTGACCACATGCGGGCGTCCTACCGCCTCCAGCATCGGCAGGTCGGTCACCGAGTCGCTGTAGGCGTAACAGTCGGCCAGCCGGTATCCCCGCTCGCCGGCCAGCTCGCGCACCCGGCGCGCCTTGGCCTCCCCGTAGGCGTAGAAGTCCATGGCGCCGGTGTAGTGCCCGTCCGCGACCTGCATCCGGGTGGCGATCACGCTCGTCGCGCCGAGCAGCGTCCCGATCGGCCCCACCATCTCCTCGCCGGACGTGCTGACGATCACCAGGTCCCGGCCGGCCGCCCGGTGCTCGGCCAGCAGCTGGCGGACTTCCGGGTAGACCAGCGGGGTGATGATCTCGTCGAGGTGCCGGCCGACGATCTCGCTGACCCGCTCGGCGGGCCAGCCGCGGCACACCTGGGCCACCTGCTCGCGGATCCGCTCCATCCGGTCGTGGTCAGCGCCGCGGAGCCGGAACGCCAGCTGGGCCCATGCGCTGCGGAGCGCCTCAGCGCGGGTCAGCAGGCCGTGCCGGTACAGCGACGGCGCGAAGGCCAGCGCGCTCGACCGGGAGATGATGGTTTTGTCCAGATCGAAAAATGCTGCTTGCGCTGCACTGTCCTGGCGGGCGGTAGTGCTCACGATCCGTGAGCATAGGCGAGCGAAAGTTAACTCTTATCCGTTCGGGCTGACTGGCTGGTAACTTCGGCCCGCTACACGTAGGCTTTCTCTGGTAACGGATCCGGCTCTGCCCCCCCGGAGCCGGTCCGTCACGGCGACCCCCGCTCTCCCCCCCGGCGGGGGTCGCCCCCTTTTCCTGGCGGGTCATCCGCGGGCGCGGCAGCCAGCAGCATGCCGAGCAGGAGCACGGCTCCGTGCTTGGACAGCGGCTGGTTGCCGTTGCCGCATTTGGGTGACTGGACGCACGACGGGCACCCGTCCGCGCACTCGCAGCTCGCGATCGCCTCGGCGGTCGCGGCCAGCCAATCCCGCGCAGCGGCGAAGCCCCGCTCGGCGAACCCGGCGCCTCCCTCGTGCCCGTCGTAGACGAACACCGTCAGCGCGCCCGTGGCCGGGTGCAGGTCGGCGGACGCCCCGCCGATGTCCATCCGGTCGCAGGCCGCCACGAGCGGCAGCAGCCCGATCGAGGCATGCTCGGCCGCGTGCGCGGCCCCGGGGATGTCCACGCCGGCCGCGGCCAGTTCCGCCCGCTGGGCGGCGGAGACCGTCCACCACACCGCCCGGGTGCGCAGTGTCCGCGGCGGCAGGTCCAGCGGCACCTCGCCCAGCGGCTGACCGGTCTCGGCATGCCGGCGCAGGTACGCCACGACCTGGCGGGTGACCAGCACGTCGCCGAAGTGGATCGCGGCCTGGCCCCAGGCCGCCCGGCGCAGCTGGCCGGCTATCTCTATCCCGGTGAGCTGCCGGGCCGAGGTCACGTAGCCGGGCGCGGCCGCCTCGACCAGGGCCACCCGGCAGTCCAGGTCGAGTCGCCTGACCAGGTACATCTCACCCTGGTGCGGGTAGACCGCGCCGTCGTGCGCCAGGATGTGCGCCGACGGCTCGTCAATGGTGCCGACCAGGCGGCCGGTCGACTCCTCCACGATCCTGACCGGCGGGCCGCCGGTGCCCCGCAGCCCGGTGACCGCCGTCCGGCCGCGCCGGGTCCAGCACCACCGGTCGCCGCGCTGCCGCAGCAGGCCCTGCTGGCAGAGGCTGGCCGCGACCGGCCGCCCGGCCGGGCCGAACAGGTCCAGGTCGGACTCGGTCAGCGGCAGCTCGGCCGCAGCAGCGCACAGGTGCGGCGCGAGCACGTACGGGTTCGCCGGGTCCAGCACGGTGGCCTCCACCGGGCGGCCCAGCAGCGCCTGCGGATGGTGCACCAGGTAGGTATCGAGGGGATCGTCGCGGGCGATCATCACCGCCACGGCCCGGCGCCCGGCCCGCCCGGCCCGGCCCGCCTGCTGCCAGAGCGCGGCCCGGGTACCCGGCCAGCCGACGATCAGGATGGCGTCCAGCCCGGCGAAGTTCACCCCGAGCTCGAGCGCCGTGGTGGCGGCGAGCCCGGCCAGCTGGCCCGAGCGCAGGGCCTCCTCCAGCGCCCGCCGGTCGTCGGCCAGGTAACCGGACCGGTACGCGGCGACCCGGGCGGCCTGCTGGCCGGCGCCGGCCTCGGCCAGCAGGCGGCGGGCGGTCAGCGCCAGGGTCTCCGCGCCGCGCCGGGACCGCACGAACGCCAGCGCGCGGACCTGGGCGCGCACCAGGTCGGCGAGCAGGGCGGCCGCCTCTGCCTGGGCGGTGCGCCGGACCGGGGCGCCGGACTCGCCGCGCAGCGTGGTCAGCGGCGGCTCCCACAGCCCGAAGGCCAGCTCGCCGCGCGGCGCGGCGCTGTCGGTGACCTCCGCCGCGACCAGGCCGGTGAGCAGGGCAGCGCACCGGCCTGGCTCGCTGACGGTGGCAGAAGCCAGGATGAACACCAGGCCCGGCCCCGGCCCGCTGCCCTGGCCGCCGGCCGGGCCGGTCCTGCCCGTGCCGTGGTGCGCGGCGACCCGGCGCAGCCTGCGCAGTACCTGGGCGACGTGCGAGCCGAAGACGCCGCGGTAGCCGTGGCACTCGTCGACGACGACGTACCGCAGCCGGCGCAGGAAGCCGTTCCAGCGGGCGTGCCCGGGCAGCAGTGCGTGATGCAGCATGTCCGGCGTGGTGATCAGGTAGCTGGCATGCCCGCGGGCCCGGGCCCGCTCGGCAGCCGGGGTGTCCCCGTCCACGACTGCGGCCCGCACGCCCGCGATGCCGAGCGACCGGACCAGCCGGAGCTGGTCGGCAGCCAGCGCCCGGGTCGGCGCGAGGTACAGGGCAGTGCCGCCCGCCAGTACGGCGGTCAGTGCGGGCAGCAGGTAGCACAGCGACTTGCCCGAGGCCGTGCCGGTGGACACGATCACGCACCGGCCCTGGTGGGCATGCTCGGCCGCGGCGGCCTGGTGCGCCCACGGCCGCGCCAGGCCCGCCCGCGCGAAGGCCGCAGTGACCTCGGCGGGCGCCCACGACGGCCACGGCACGGCCCGGCCCGGCCGGGACGGCAGCCGTTCCAGGTGGGTCAGCCGTCCCGTCGCCTGACCGCGGCGCAGCAGCCGCAGCGCCGCCGCGGCCGGATCCGGGTCGGCGGCGGTCGGGGGAGCCTGCTGCTCGCCGGCGGCGAGCGGGGTCAGCGCAGCCATTGCGTTTCAGTGTGTCATCTGGCGGCGAGATGCCTGGAACTGTGATCTGGTATAGACATGACGTCAGAGCGTGGCTAGGTGTCAACTGCACGTACTCGCCCAGGCGCGCTCGGTAGCTGAATGCCGCGCTCGCTCGCATACGAATGGCCGCATGGCTTGGAGGGTTTTGTGGATCTGAAGCTCGATCACCACAGCAAGGACGGCATCGAGATCGTCGACGTGGAAGGCGAGATCGACGTCTACACCGCTCCGCGGCTGCGCGAGCTGCTCATTGAGCTGGTCAACAACGGGTTCTACCAGCTGATCGTGAACATGGAGAAGGTCGAGTTCCTCGACTCCACCGGCCTTGGCGTGCTGGTCGGCGGCCTCAAGCGGGTCCGCGCCCACGACGGCTCGCTCGACCTCGTGTGCACCCAGGAGCGGATCCTGAAGATCTTCCGGATCACCGGGCTCACGAAGGTCTTCGGGATCCACGACACCGTGGACGCGGCGATCGCGGCGCGCAAGTCCGAGAAGTAGCCCGGCCGCCGGATGGCCACGGTCGAGGTCAGTTTCACTCCGCTGCCCGCGCACGTGCGCACGGCCCGGCTCGTCGCGACCGCTGTGGCCCGCCGCTGCGGCGTGGCCGAGTCGCTGCTGGATGAGGTCCGGCTGGCCGTCGGTGAGGCATGCTCGCGGGCAGTCGAGGAGAACCGGCGGACCAGCCCGGGTGAGCCGGTCAGGATCGCGCTGACCGACGCGGGCGGCCGGTTCGAGGTGGAGGTCACCGATGCCGGCGCGCGGCGCGCTGGCGGCAGTTCCCTGTCCGGCTTCGGCATCGCGGTGATTGCCGGGCTGGCCGACGATGTCCAGGTCCGCGAGACCGCGGCCGGCACCAGCGTGCTGATGAGCTGGCCCTCGGCGGGTCAGGCCGCACGCGGCCAGGACAGCGCCGGCCCGGCGGCCGCCGCCGGCCCGCTCGGCGGCAGCGCACTCGGTCCGGGTCCGGCAGGCGGGACTTTCGCCGCACCGTGAGCTTTTCTGTTACCGAGCGGTCAGAATTGAATCACGGCAGGATGACAATAGGGCCCAAGCGACGCCATGGCGGCCGGGCTGCGTAGACTCCCCGGCACTGCTGCGGCGGCATTCCTCGGCGAATGGCCGAAGTGTCGCCGTCTGGTGCCAGGAAGGCAGGCACCAGTCAGCGCTCGCGCGCGAAGCTCGCAGGTCCCTGTCGAGGAGGACAGATGTCTAGGCTCAATCCCGCCATGGCGGGCGGTGTGGCCACCGTAACGGGCGGCAACCTCACCTGGGTGATCGTCGTCGCCGTGGTCGCCCTGCTCGCTCTCGGCGTCGCTGCCCTGCTGGTGCGGGAGGTCCTGGCCGCCAGCCAGGGCACTGCCAAGATGCAGGAGATCTCCCGCGCGGTCCAGGAGGGCGCTGCCGCCTATCTGCGCCGCCAGTTCCGGACCATCGGCGTGTTCGTGGTCCTGATCTTCTTCATCCTGCTGCCGCTGCCAGCCACTGGCGAGGCCGTCCGGTGGGGCCGCAGCATCTTCTTCCTCGTCGGCGCGCTGTTCTCGGGCACCACCGGGTTCGTGGGCATGTCACTGGCCGTGCGCGGCAACGTCCGGGTCGCGGCGGCAGCCAAGGAATCCGGCGAGCGGCGGGCGATGCGGATCGCGTTCCGCACCGGCGGCGTGGCCGGCATGTTCACCGTCGGGCTGGGCCTGTTCGGCGCGGCGGTGGTCGTGATCATCTACCGGGCGAACGCGGCCAGCGTGCTGGAGGGCTTCGGGTTCGGCGCCGCGCTGCTGGCGATGTTCATGCGCGTCGGCGGCGGCATCTTCACCAAGGCTGCTGACGTCGGCGCCGACCTCGTCGGCAAGGTTGAGCAGGGCATCCCCGAGGACGACCCGCGCAATGCGGCGACGATTGCCGACAACGTCGGGGACAACGTCGGCGACTGCGCCGGCATGGCCGCCGACCTGTTCGAGTCCTACTCGGTCATGCTGGTCGCCTCGCTGGTCCTGGGGGTGCGCGCCTTCGGCTCCCAGGGCCTGGTGTTCCCGCTGATCGTCCCGATGGTCGGCGTCATCACCGCCGTCGTCGGCATCTTCGTGGTCGCTCCCCGCAAGGGCGACCGCAGCGGCATGACCGCGATCAACCGGGGCTTCTTCATCTCCGCCGTCTTCTCGCTGGTGCTGGTGATCGGCGCCGCGTTCTTGTACCTGCCGGCCAAGTTCAGCGACCTCAAGGGAGTGTCGGGAGCGGGCAGCGCCGCGATCCTCGCGCACGGCGGCAGCCCGCGAGTGCTGGCCATCCTCGCCGTCCTCGTCGGCCTGGTCCTGGCCAGCGCCATCCAGCTGCTGACCGGCTACTTCACCGAGACCAACCGGCACCCCGTCAGGGAAATCGCGGAAAGCTCGCAGACCGGCGCGGCCACCGTGATCCTCTCCGGCGTCGCGGTCGGGCTGGAGTCGGCGGTCTACTCCGCGCTGCTGATCGCCGGGGCCGTCTATGCGGCCTTCCTGCTCGGTACCGGCAACGCCACCCTGGCCCTGTTCGCCGTGGCGCTGGCCGGCACCGGCCTGCTGACGACGGTCGGCGTCATCGTCTCCATGGACACCTTCGGCCCGGTCTCCGACAACGCCCAGGGCATCGCCGAGATGTCCGGCGAGGTGGAGGGCGAGGCCGCCCAGGTGCTCACCCGGCTGGACGCGATCGGCAACACCACGAAGGCGATCACCAAGGGCATCGCCATCGCCACCGCGGTGCTCGCCGCCACGGCCCTGTTCGGCGCGTTCCGCACGACCGTCCAGGCGGCCCTGGGCAGTGCCGCGCGCACGTTCAGCCTCTCGGTGGACCACCCGAACGTGCTGATCGGCGTGCTGGTCGGAGCCGCTGTGGTGTTCTACTTCGCCGGCCTGGCGATCATGGCGGTGGGCCGCGCGGCGGGCCGCGTCGTCCGGGAGGTCCGCGAGCAGTTCCGGACCCACCCGGGGATCATGGACTACACCGAGAAGCCCGAGTACGGCCGGGTGGTGGACATCTGCACCCGGGACTCGCTGCGCGAGCTGGCCACCCCGGGCCTGCTGGCGGTGCTGAGCCCGATCGCCATCGGGTTCGCCTTCGGCTACGCCCCGCTCGGCGCGTTCCTGTCCGGGGCGATCGCCGCCGGAGCGCTGATGGCTGTCTTCCTGGCCAACTCCGGGGGCGCCTGGGACAACGCCAAGAAGCTCGTCGAAGACGGCAACTACGGGGGCAAGGGCTCGGAGGCGCACGCCGCCACGGTCATCGGCGACACGGTCGGCGACCCGTTCAAGGACACCGCCGGTCCGGCCATCAACCCGCTGATCAAGGTGATGAACCTGGTGTCGCTGCTGATCGCGACCAGCGTCGTGAAGTACAGCCACAACCTCGGGCTTCGGGCGGGCGTCGCGATCGTCGCCGTGGCCATCATCGTGACGGCTGTCGTGGTCGCCAAGCGCCGGGAGAGCGGCATGGCCTCCGGCGGCCCGGAGACCGGTGCCGAGGGGCGGGCCGCCGCGGGCACGGCGGCCAGCTAGGCGGCGCCCGCGCACGTCCCCGCTCAGCCCGCCGCGCCTCTTCCGGCGGGCTGAGCGCTGTCCGGCCAGGTGCCGCGCCGCGGTCCGCGGGACTGGCGCCCGCGCGCCGTCGTGCTGCCTCACTCGTCGTGGCGCAGGATGGATGCCATGACAGGCGGGCACCGGCTGATTGTGATGCGGCACGGCGCGGCGGGCGAGCTGCCTGGCGGCCCGGATGCCGAGCGGGCCCTGCGGGCCCGCGGCCGGGAGGACGCCGCCGCAGCGGGCGCCTGGCTGCGCAGCCGGGGATTCATGCCGGACGCGGTGATCTGCTCCCGGGCCCGTCGGGCCCGGCAGACCTGGCAGTACGTCGGCGCCGAGCTGCTCGCACCGCGGCAGGTGACCGCGGACGACAGGCTCTACGACGCTGGCGCGGCCGAGCTGGGCAAGATCATCCGCGGCACCGCCGAGGATGTCACCACCCTGATGTGCGTGGGCCACAATCCGGCGGCAGCGCGGCTGGTGGCCGCCCTGACCGGACAGGAGATCGGCTTCCCGGCCGCGGCGATAGCCGTGATCGACCTGCCGGGAAGCTGGGCGGAGGCCACTGACGGGGCCGGCCAGCTGGCCGCGTCCTGGAAGCCGCCAGCTGGGTAGGCCACGGCCCATGGCCCGGCGTCAGCGCGGCGGCCGCAGGCATCCCGCGAACCGGCTATCCGGCAGCCCGCAACCGGGCCGGGCCCGCTTTACCCGCGCCGCCCGCCTGCCCGCCGGCGCCGCCGCCGTCCGGATCCGGCCCGGCTGGCGCCCCGGCGTCCTGCGCGTCGGCGGCGTCCTGCGCGTCGGCGTCCTCGACCTCGTCGCGGGAGATTCCCAGCAGGTACAAGATCACGTCGAGGTTGGGCACGCTGACGGAGGCGTCCGCGGCGTCGCGGACGGCCGGCTTGGCGTTGAACGCAACCCCCAGGCCGGCGGCCTCGATCATGTCCAGGTCGTTCGCGCCGTCGCCGACGGCGACGGTCTGGCTCAGCGGCACCCCGGCCGCGGCCGCGAACTCGCGCAGCGCGCGGGCCTTGCCGGCCCGGTCGATGACCGGGCCGGCCAGGCGGCCGGTCAGCTTGCCGTCGGCTATCTCCAGCGTGTTCGCTGCCGCGTAATCCAGCTCCAGCTCGCTGGCCAGCCACTGCGTGACCTGGGTGAACCCGCCGCTCACGATCCCGCACCGGTAGCCGAGGCGGCGCAGCGTGCGGATCAGCGTACGGGCGCCGGGCGTCAGCCGGAGCTCGCCGAGTACCTCGTCGAGCACCCGGGCGTCCAGGCCCGCCAGCAGTTGCACGCGCTGGCGCAGCGAGGTGGCGAAGTCCGCCTCCCCGCGCATCGCGGCGGCGGTCAGCGCGGCCGCCTCGGCCGCCCGGCCCGCCCGGGCCGCCAGCAGGTCGATGACCTCCTGCTGCAGCAAGGTCGAGTCGACGTCCATGATGACCAGCCGCATCGCCCGCCGGTGCAGCCCGCCGGGCTGGACGGCCACGTCCACTCCCAGCGCCGCCGACTCGCGGGCCAGGGCCGAGCGCAGCGTCACCGGATCTGCGCCGGAAACATGGAACTCGATGCAGGTGACCGGCCGGTCGGCGAGCCGGCCGATCCGGTCGATGTTCGCCCCGCTGGCGGAGATGCGCCCGGCGATCGACGCGATCACCGCGGGCACCAGCGGACGGCCGAGCACGGTGATGTGCAGCCCGCCGCGCCGCCGGGGCGGCTCGCCGGAGCCGAGCGTGATCTCGGCCTCCATGTCCAGGTCGGCTGCCACCCGGGTGATCTGCCGGTGGATGGCCGTCAGGTCTGGCGCGCCGTCGCCGGCCAGCAGCACGCCCAGCACCAGCCGCCCGCGGATCACCACCTGCTCCATGTCTAGGACGCTGAGCTCGTGCTCCGACAGCGCGGAGAACAGGCGGGAGGTCACTCCCGGCCGGTCCCGGCCGGTGAGCGTGACGAGCAGGGTGATCGCAGCACTGGTCATAGCGTCGACAACGCTACCGGCACTTGCCGCCCGGCGCGGTGCCCCCGGCCGGCCCGGATGCCGTAGGTTCGAGCTGGCGATTGCGCGTGCCCGGGCCGGAACTGCAGAAGGGAGCCTGATGTCGGATGAAGTCCTGCGACTGCGCGGGGTGGGGGTCCGTCACGAGGACCTGATGCTCTTGCGTGACGTCGACTGGACGGTGCGCGGCGGCGAGAGCTGGGTCGTGGTCGGGCCGAACGGCGCGGGGAAGACCACGCTGCTGCAGGTGGCCGCGGCGATGATCGTGCCCGGCGAGGGCAGCGCCGAGGTTCTGGGCGAGCCGCTCGACGAGGCCGAGGCGGCCGAGCTGCGGTCGCGGATCGGCTTTGCCAGCGCCGCGGTCGCCGACCAGGTGCCCCCCGGCGAGAAAGTCATCGACCTGGTGCTGACTGCCGCCTATGGGATCCTCGGCCGCCAGGACGAGGACTACGAGTCCCGGGACCTGGCCCGCGCCGCCGAGTTGCTGGATGCCCTGGGCTGCGCGCACCTGATCCGGCGGTCGTTCGCCACCTTGTCTGAGGGCGAGCGCAAGCGGGTCCAGATCGCCAGGTCGCTGATGGCCGATCCGGAGCTGCTGCTGCTCGACGAGCCGGCCGCCGGGCTGGACCTGGGCGGCCGGGAGGACCTGCTGCGCCGGGTGGCTGCCCTGGCTGTGGACCCCCGCGCCCCGCTGATGGTCCTGGTGACCCACCATGTCGAGGAGGTACCGCCGGGATTCACGCACGCGATGCTGCTGCGCCGGGGCACGGCCCTGGCCGCCGGCCCGGTTGCGGAGGTGTTCACCGAGCGCAACCTGTCCCGGTGCTTCGGCCTCCCGCTGATCGTCGAGCGCCGCGGTGACCGGTGGACCGCCCGCGCTGACCTGCTGCCGTAGCTGAGGACGAGCATTGACTGACCATCTGGCTGCCCCGGGCCGGGCTGCCCGGCCGGGTCCGGGGTGACGCGTGCACTTGCTGCCCGGAACGGAGATGGCCGCGATCTTTGCCGCCGGAATCGCGGCGGGCTTCGTCAACACCGTCGTCGGATCCGGCTCCCTGATCACCTTCCCGACGCTGCTGGCCTTCGGCTTTCCGCCGGTGGTCGCCAACGTGTCCAACAACGTCGGGCTGGTGCCCGGCAACCTGAGCGGCTCGCTCGGCTACCGGCGGGAACTGGCCGGCCAGCGCCGCCTGCTGCTGCGCCTGGGTGCGGTAGCCGCGGCCGGCGGCCTGGCCGGCGCGGTCCTGCTGCTGTCCCTGTCCCCGAGCGCCTTCGCGCTCATCGTGCCGGTGCTCATCCTGATCGCCTGCGTGCTGGTGCTCGTGCAGCCCCGGCTGTCGGCCTGGGTGGCCGCCCGGCAGGGTGAGGGCAGGGGGGGCAGGGTGCCGGCTGCGCTCTCCGCCGGCACGTTCCTGTCGGCCGCCTACGGCGGGTACTTCGGCGCCGCGCAGGGCGTGCTGGTGATCGGGCTGCTCGGCACGTTCCTCACCGACAGCATGCAGCGCATCAACGGGGCCAAGAACGTGCTCGTGGCAATCGTCAACGGCACCGCCGCGATCGTGTTCATCGTGTTCGCCCATGTGGCCTGGGTGGCCGTGCTGCTGATCGCGGCGGGCTCCACGCTCGGCGGGGTGCTCGGCGCGCGAGTGGGCCGGCGGCTGCCGCCGCTGATGCTGCGGATCTTCGTGGTGCTGATCGGCGTCATCTCCGCGGTCCGGCTGATCTTCTTCTGAGCAGGGCTGACAGTGTCACTGGGGGCACAGCCAGTGCTCGGCTCAGCGCTCTGCGTACCCTAGAGAAGGGAGCCGGCCCGGCCCGAGGAGGCTGGCCCCCTTTCTCGTGCGGCCAGCCGGCTGATCGCGTGATGCCGCTCCGTGAGCGCCGGCGCCCTCGCGTGGAGGAGACATGGTGGCGGCTGAGCAGGAGGGCGAGCGCGCCGCGCGGTACCGGGACGCCTTCGCGGTGACCGAGTTCCGGGCCCTGTGGCTCGCCCAGGTCCTGTCCGTCGTGGGCGATCAGCTGGCCCGGGTCGCGGTGACCCTGCTGGTGTATGACCGGACGAGATCGGCGCTGCTGGCGGCGGTCGCCTTCGCGGCCAGCGTGATTCCCATCGCGATCGGCGGCATCCTGCTGGCAGGCCTGGCCGACCGGTTCCCGCGCCGCCGGGTGATGATCGTCTGCGATCTGGCCCGGCTCGCGCTCGTGCTCGCCATGATCATCCCCCGCGCGCCGATCGCCGTCCTGGTGGGCCTGCTGTTCGTGGTGACCATGCTGGGGCCGCCGTTCACCTCGGCCCGGATGGCGATCTACTCCGACGTGCTGACCGGGGACCTGTACGTCCTGGGCAACGCCGTAACGCTCACCACCTACCAGCTGGCCCTGGTCGTCGGCTTCGCGGCGGGCGGGGCGGTGGTCGCGATCGCCGGGATCGGGCCGTCGCTGCTGGCAGACGCGGCTACCTACGCCGTCTCGGCACTGATCACCTGGCTGTGGGTCCACGCGCGCCCGGCTGCCCGGCCGAAGCGAGACGCCGCCAGCGGTCGCGGGTCTACGCATGCCGCAGCCATCTGGCAGGGCCTGCGCCAGGCGTTCGGCCGCCCGGCACTGCGGGTGCCCATGCTCTTCGGCCTGCTGTCTGCCTTCTACAACGTGCCCGAGGGCGTGGTCGCGCCGCTGGCCCACATGGTGCACGGCGGCTCAGCAACGGTGGGCATCCTGCTGGCCGCCGGCGCGCTCGGGGCCGCCATCGGCGCCGTCGCATTCACCCGGCTGGTGCCGCCAGCCGCGCGGCTGCGGTGGATGCGGCCGCTGGCGTTCTGTGCCTGCGCCACGCTGATGCTGTTCGCGTTCGGGCCTGGCCCGGCCGCTGCCGTGGCGCTGCTGTTCGTTTCCGGGCTGTTCACCTGCTTTCAGGTGGCCGCCAGCGCCGCGTTTGTCCGGGCCGCGCCGGGCGAGAACCGCAGCCAGGTATTCGGGATCGCCCAGGCGGAAATGAGCCTGGGCCAGGGCGCGGCCATGATGCTCGCGGGGGTGGCGGCGCAATCGCACGCGCCGACAGTGGTCATCGCAGCGGGCGGGCTGCTCGGCGCCCTGGTCGCGCTCCTGATTCCGGCCTGCCCGAGGGGACCGGTGACCGGCAGGAGATCCTGGACCAGGGCGCCGCGCGTAAGCGAAAGGTGATGGCCTCAGCCGCCCCAGCCGCCGTTCCTCATGACATTCCCCCCTCCGTCGCGAATCGGCGTCCTTGCAGGGAAAGGGCAGTTCAGCCGCCCCAGCCGCCGTTCCTCATCGCGCCCTCCCCTCACTCTCGGTTCGTGTCCGGATGCGTTTCATAATAATGGACAGGCGCAAATACGAGTAATGGACATGTCATTTGTGCGGTTACGTCCGGAAGGTGACCGTCGGCTGCCACTGCGTTACCGGGGAGCGGCCGGCGTCGCGGCACCCGATGAGCCGCTTGCCGTAGCGGCAGGTCTGGCATGCCGCATGCGCACATCCGTGCGGGTTATGCCGAAGCTGGCCCGCCTGTGCCCGAGTTCGGCGGAACTGCCGTGTATGTGCTCTGGGTAACGATGTGTTGACAATGAGCAAGCGCTCAGGGCAGACTGGCCACAGCTGTCTCATGAGTTCAGCCAGTGAAGACGTCCTGGCAGCCGAGACGAGGAGGGGCATGAGTTTGAGCGGCCGCGATTGCAATCGTGTGCAGTTGCAGCTTCGCGCCGCGGCGGCATGGCCTTACCTGCAACTGCCGCGCTGGCTCATCCTCTACGTGTCGGCCGTCGTCACGGCCGACATAGTCGCGATCACGCTGGCCGCCCGGAGCGGCCTGGCGGCCGCGGCGATCGGCCCCGGCGACTTGCTGACCTTCGGCGCGCTGATGGTCTGCGCGGCGATCACGGTGGAGCTGACCCGCCGGGCTGGCGAGTCAGCTCTGTACTACAAGGACATCAGCGGGATCTGGGAGCTGCCCGTAGCCATCCTGCTCCCGCCGGTCTTCGCGCTGATCGCGCCGATCGTGCGGGTCGGCATGCAGCAGTGGCGCATCCGCAGGATCGCGCCGCACCGCCGGGTCTTCACGGCCGCGGCGGCCGGCTTGTCCTACGGGGCTGTCAGCCTGGCCTTCCGCGCCATGAGCGGATCGTCGGCGCTGTCGCTGACCGGCCCGCGACTGGCTGCCGCCGGCTGGATTCTCGCGGTGGCCGTCTGCGGCATCCTGCAGTGGGTGGTTATCAACAGCCTGCTGATGCCGGCGCTCAAGGGCTCAGACCGCAGCGCCAGCATCCGGTCCCTGCTGTTCGCCCGGGAGAGCCTGCACAACGATGTCACCGAGATCTCGGTCGCGACCGTCATCGCCGTCGGCACCGCCGTGACCCCGGCGACCCTGCTGGTGGCGCTGCCGTTCGTCAGCCTGCTGCAGCGGTCGGCCCGGCACGCCCAGCTCCTGGACGCGTCGCGGCTGGATGCCAAGACCGGCCTGCTGAACGCTGTCACCTGGCGCCGGGAAGCAAGCGCCGAGCTGGTCCGGGCGCAGCGGACCGGCACCAGCCTCGCCGTCGCGCTGATCGACATCGACCACTTCAAGGACGTCAACGACACCTTCGGTCACCTGGCGGGCGACGATGCGCTCCGGGAGGTCGGCGAGGCGATCCGGCGGTCCGTCCGTGAATACGACATGCCCGGCCGGTTCGGCGGCGAGGAGTTCTCGCTGCTGCTGCCGCAGGCCGATGCGGCCGGAGCGCACGCCATGGCCGAGCGGATCCGCGCGGAGATAGCCGCTCTGCGCGTCGTTTCGGCCAGCGCGTCATCCAGCGAGCCGATCACGCTGACGGCGTCAATCGGGGTGGCGGTCCTGGACCGGCGCGACGCCGATCTCACCGAACTGCTGGCCACAGCGGACATGAGCCTCTACCAGGCCAAGAACGCCGGGCGCAATCAGGTGCGGACGACTACTGACACGCAGGCTCACGGCCAGGTCGCGCTCCAGGTCAGCCAAGCTGCAGGGCAGATTCAGCAGCCCTAGCCTTCAGCCGCCCCAGCCGGTCTCTTTCACGGGTGCCTCCTTCCGGGTGCGCGGCGGGTGGTGGGGGTGCGGGCGCGGGGGTCAGCCGCCCCAGCCGGTCTCCTTCACGGGTGCCTCCTTCCGAAGTCCCTGTATGCGGGTATTACTAACAGCAACGACTAGGTTGGACCCTTTTATGGTGCGCAAATGTGAGCCAGGGCACCAACGTGCATCGTGCTAAACGCAAGATGCAAGAATCTACGGGGCGCGCTTAACTGGTCAAGCAGTCAGTTCGTGTCCCTCTGCCTGCTAGCCGTAACTGGCCCGGTGTGCTTACGCGTAGTGACGGATAATCGGGTTAAAGTGGCAAGTAGATAACTTTAGGTAGTTTCAACTTGACAGTGAGCTAATAGGGCATGCAAAAATGCGAGCACGTCTCGGCTTCGGCGCGGCCTCGTGCCCTGGTGCCTCGCTGGCCGAGAAGCGCGAAATCCACGTGCCGAGTCGCGAGAAGCGGGAGGCTGAATGCGGCGCCCGGGCTGCAAACGATCGCGCAGGCTTGCGCAGCACGTCCGCAGGCTGCCGTTCCTCCAGCTGCAGGCGTCCCTGGCCTGCTTCGTCGCGGTCGTCGTCGCGGCGGACGGGGGAGCGACTGGTGCCGCCGCCCGGCTGACGTCCTGGCGACCGGGAGATCTGCTGCTGTTCAGTGGTCTGGTCGTCTGCAGCCTGGTCACGGTGGAGGTTTCGCGGCGGCCCGGAGAAACCGCCCTGCAGACCAAGGACGTCTTCGCGATCTGGACCCTGCCTATCGCGGTCCTGCTCCCCCCGGTCTTCGCGCTCGTCGCGCCGATACCGCGGCTTGCGTTCACCCAGTGGCGCGTCCGGAAGATAGCCCCGTACCGCCGGGTATTCACCGCCGCCGCGCTCGGCCTGTCCTACGGGAGCGCAAGCCTGGTCTTTCACCAGTTGCAGGCTCTTACGCCGATGTCGCTGACGAGCCCGGGCCGGCCGGCCGCGGCCTGGCTGCTGGGCGTCGCCGCATGCTGCATCGTCCAGTGGATCGTGAACAACGGGCTGGTCCTGCCCGCGATCATGGCTTCGGACCGCAGTGCACGCCTGCGGGACCTGATCCTCAAACGCGAGAACCTGAGCAACGACCTGATCGAGTGCTGCGTTGCGGCCATCGTGACGCTGGCCCTGGCGGTAACCCCCGTAGCGCTGCTGTTCGCGTTGCCGTTCGTCACATTGCTGCAGCGATCGTCGCGGCATTCGCAACTGGTGAACGAGTCCCGCATCGACGGGAAGACCGGGCTGCTGAATGCAGTGACGTGGCGGCGTGAGGCGAGCGCAGAAGTGACACGGGCGGCGCGGACCGGTTCGCCGGCCGCGGTGGCACTGGTGGATATTGATCATTTCAAGGATGTGAATGACGCGTTCGGGCACCTGGCCGGGGATGAGGCGCTGCGGGCGCTGAGCCGGGTGCTGCGCGAGGCGGTGCGCGAGTATGACCTGGTGGGGCGGTTCGGGGGTGAGGAGTTCTCGCTGCTGCTGCCGCAGATCGATGAGGCCGGGGCACGGGCGATCGCGGAGCGCATCCGATCTCACGTTGAGATGCTGCGGGTGGATGCCGGGGCCGGGGACGGGCAGCCAATCTCGGTGACAGTGTCGGTTGGCGTCGCGGCCATGGCCGACGGCGCGACCGGTGAGGGGATCACTGATCTGCTGGCGGCGGCAGATGCCGCGCTGTACCGGGCCAAGGGCGCTGGCCGCAACCAGGTCTGGGCCGCGACCGAAACAACCCGCGCCGCCGCAGTTTCGCAGGTCAGCTGACAGCCGGTTCCCTCCCGGGCGCGGCGGCGTGCGGCGCCCAGGCGGTGGCGAGCGCATGCCGTTGCTCGGTGCTTCCCGTGACGAGCACTACGGCCAGCGGGAGGAGCTGGCCGCGGCGGATCGCATCGGCAGCCATCGGCAGGCCCGCGGGCCGTTCCGCCGGGCCCAGGCGGCGCCAAGCTGGCCGCGCCGCGAGGCGGGCTGGTCCTTGGCTGCCTGAACCAGGCCGGGCCCGAGCGCGTCTGGATGACCACGGATGCGCTGACCTGCCCGGCGGCCGCGCAGAGACAATCGACAATGCCGGTCGTGTAGCCGCTCGCCAGCCAGCGATGCCGGATGAGCGACCCAGGACCGGACCCCGCCTCGGGCGTGATTCTCGCCCGGCGGTAACCGTGTCACGTGGTGGCGGTCAGCCGCCCCAGTCGATGCCTTTCATGGCGTGCCTCCTTCCGGGGTGGGTGGGTGGGGTGGTGGCGTGGTGGCGGTCAGCCGCCCCAGTCGATGCCCTTCACGGCGTGCCTCCTTCCGGTCTAGGTGCCGCGATGCAGACGCATATGCGGAGGTGAGCGGATACGAGAGGGACGGTCCGACGCCTCTGAACAGGAACGCCGCCGGCCCGGTGTCCTGCAGCACGGCTAGGGACGCGCCCTGGATCGACAGGGTTACGGTGAGTGATTCCGCAGGGTAGCTGATAAATGGTGCATTCAGCACTAAGTAGGCACTACTTGACAATGGCCAAATACGGCATGCAACAATGCTGTTGCCCATCGTGATAGGCCCGCCATCGCTCGCGAGCGGGGTCGGCCGCGACCGCCGGGAACCAGAAGGAGCGCCTATGGCTGTCTCGCCGGCCGAACGCGTGCGCCCCTTAATGGCGCGAGCGCGCGCTTGGCAGTTGCTGCAGCTTCCCCGGTGGACCGTTGCGCTTGTCGCTGTAGTGGTCACGGCGGACCTGGCGGCCATCGGCTGGGCCGTGTCGAGCTCAGTCTTCCGGCTTGCCGATCTTGTCGTCTTCGCCGGGCTGCTCGGCTGCAGCCTGGCGACGGTGGAGCTGACGCGGCGTGCTGGCGAGCCAGCCCTGGTGATCAAGCACGTGTTCGGCGTCTGGGAATTGCCCATGGCGATTCTGCTTCCGCCGGTCTACGCGCTAGTCGCGCCCATTCCGAGGATCGCGATGAGCCAGTGGCGGATCCGGAGGATTGCCCCGCACCGCCGGGCTTTTTCCGCGGCAGCGACTAGTTTGTCGTACGGTATCCTATATCTATCGTTTCGCGAACTTAAGAGCCTGTCGGGCATAGCCTTCGTTGACCACGGCGTCCGTACCGCAGCCTGGATCCTGGCCGTGGCGGCATGCTTCGGCCTGCAGTGGGTCGTGAACCACTTCCTGGTCATGGCCGCCGTCAAGGGCACGGATCCGAGTGCCAGCATCCGCAAGACCCTGTTCACCAGGGAGAACATCCACAGCGACGTCACCGAGGCCGGGGTCGCCACGCTGATCACGATCGGCGTGGCTGTGAGCCCGGTGGCGATCGTGTGTGCGCTGCCGTTTGTGACGTTGCTGCAGCGGTCGTCGCGGCATGTGCAGCTGGTGAATGAGGCTCGGGTGGACGGGAAGACGGGGCTGCTGAATGCGGTGACGTGGCGGCGTGAGGCAAGCTCGGAGGTGGCGCGGGCGGCGCGGACGGGGTCGCCGGTGGCGGTTCTGCTAGTGGATATTGATCACTTCAAGAGGGTGAATGACGCGTTCGGGCATCTGGCGGGGGATGAGGCGCTGCGGGCGGTGAGCGGGGTGCTGCGGGGAGCGGTGCGCGAGTATGACCTGGCGGGGCGGTTCGGGGGCGAGGAGTTCTCGCTGCTGCTGCCGCAGGCTGATGAGGCGGGGGCGCGGGCGATCGGGGAGCGGATCCGGGCGCAGGTGGCGGCGCTGCGGGTGGATGCAGGGGAGGCGGCTGGGGGGCCGATCTGCGTGACCGTGTCGGTGGGGGTTGCGGCGCTGACGGCGGTTGCGGCCGGGGCGGGGATTACTGAGCTGATGGCGGCGGCGGACATGGCCTTGTACCGGGCCAAGGGCGCCGGCCGCAACCAAGTCTGGGTCACCACGGAAGCGGCCAGCGCGGCGGCTGGCCAGGCCAGCTTGCAGCCGTCGGCCGGCGCCGAGGGCGGCCGCCCAGCCGGCCCGAGCTGACGGGCGCCCACTGGCGGTAGCTGGGTCACGCTGCGCAGCAGCGCTGACAGGCAACCGGGCACGGCTAGCTGACCACTGTGACCGGCCGGGCCGCCCGGCATTCATCCGGGCAGCGGCTAACCGCCACGCGGCCGCCGGCCGCAGGCCTGCCGGCCGCTCGCTGAATCGGCACTGCCAGGCCTGGAAATGGTGCGCAGGCGGGTCAGCCGCCCCAGTGAATGTCGCGCACGACATCTCCTCTCGGGTGCAGGGCCCTTCCTCCCGGATGGGAGCGGGCGCCGGAAACGAGCGGATAGCGCGGGTCAGCCGCCCCAGTGGATGTCCCTCACGAGGGCCCTCCTTCCGCCTCGTCTGCTGCTCACCTGCGCGATCCCAGATGGCCAGCGCAGACCTCGAAGAGTAATTGCACAGTTACTTTTTGTCATCCGTTCGCTCGGGTGCATCGCCGCAGCGCAGCGCGTCCGGGCCTTCGAGGGTGCCAGGAAAACACTGAAATAAGGGGCATAGCAATCAGTGTCTATACATATGCAGCGGTTAGTAGCGAAGCGCTGACGGTCCGCAAGAGGCGCGTGCCAGAATGAGGACGGCGGGCCGCAGCGCGCTGAAACCGGCGCGAGGCGCTGAGTAACCGGAAGGAGCATCCGTGCACCGTGACTGGCGCAATGGCGCGTCCCGACGGTTGCAGGCCGTCCGGGCCTGGCCACTGCTGCAGCACCCCCGGTGGCTAGTCGCGCTGGTGGCCATGGTCGTGACGGCGGACCTGGCCGCCATCGTGGCGGCCGCGCTGAAATCCCCGCTGCGCCCCGCCGACCTGATGCTGTTCGGCGCGCTGACCGCCTGCATGGTCGTGACGGTGGAGTTCACCCGGCGCTCGGGAGAGCAGGCCCTGGTAGTCCAGGATGTCTTCGGGGTGTGGGGCCTGCCGATGGCCATCCTGCTCCCCCCGGTGTACGCGCTGCTCGCGCCGCTGCCGCGGCTCGCCCTGATGCAGTGGCGGATCCGCCGGATCGCCCCGCACCGCCGGGTGTTCTCGGCAGCGGCGCTGAGCTTGTCGTACGGTGCCACGTACCTGACGTTTCACCTGATCATCGGGGCTGTGGGCGGCTCGCCATCCGGGCCTGGCGCTGATTCGTCCAGATGGGTTCTCGCGGTCGGCGCGGCCTTCGCCGTCAACTGGCTGGTCAGTCACTGCCTGATACTGGCCGCGGCCAAGGGGTCTGACCGCAGCGTGAGCGTCCGCGGCGCGCTACTGGAGCGCGAGGGGCTGCGCAACGAGCTGACGGAGATCTGCGTCGCGACGGTCGTCACGCTGGGCATCGCCATCACCCCGGTCGTGCTCGTGTTCGCGCTGCCGTTCGTGACGTTGCTGCAGCGATCGTCGCGGCACGCGCAGCTGGTCAACGATTCCCGGATCGATGCCAAGACCGGGCTGCTGAACGCGGTGACGTGGCGGCGGGAGAGCAGCGCGGAGGTGTCCCGGGCCCAGCGCACCGGGGCGCCGCTGGCAGCCGCGCTCATTGACATCGACCATTTCAAGAACGTGAACGACACCTACGGGCACCTCGCAGGAGACGAGGCCCTGTGCGCGCTGAGCGACGTCCTGCGGCAGGCCGTGCGCGACTACGACCTGGTCGGGCGCTTCGGCGGCGAGGAATTCTCCCTGCTCATGCCGCAGACAACTGCCGGGGACGCGCAGCGCGTCGCCGAGCGCATCCGAGAGCGGATCGCAGCGCTGCGCATCGACGCGGGAAGCAGGCCGGGCATCCCGATCACGCTGACCGTGTCCATCGGCGTGGCCGTCGCCGGCGGCGGGGACATCACCGAACTGCTGGCCGCCGCGGATTCCGCCCTCTACCGGGCTAAGAGGGCCGGGCGCAACCAGGTCATGGTGGTAACCGGGACCGCGCCAGCGCTAGCCGCCGGCCTCGTCTGATCGCTCGCTGGCAAGCGCGAGATGCACTGCGTGCACATCGGACACCCTGGCCACCGCCAGGTGGCCGTCTATCCGCAGCTCGCGGGCGCGGCCGAGGTCAGCGTCGGTGCCAGTTGCACGCAGGAACCGCGGCACCGCCTGCACTGCCTCTGCCGACTAGCGCTAGCCGGCGTGCCCCGGGTGGCTCGGCGGTACGTCCATGGCCGGATTGCGGTCGAAGAACCCGGCCGGCTTGAGCCAGAACGACACCCGGTCGGCGGGCATCACCGGCCAGTCTTCCGGCCGGGTGATGTGGTGGATCCCGAAGACGTACCAGAGCACCACGTCGGTGCTCTCGATCAGCCGGTTCTGCGCCGTCCAGGCGGGCAGGCCGCTGTCCTGCTCGCTCAGGTTCGGGAAGTCGCCGCACGGCCAGCGCTCGCCGGCCCGGTACGGCGTGACCCACAGGGTGTGCCCGATGACCTCGGCCCGGCGGAACGCCGGGGACGAGCGGTCCAGCATCGGCGGGAAGCAGCCGCCCGGGACCAGCTTGTAGCCGACCGGCCTGCCCAGTCCGTTCCTGGTCTCGCCGGTCACTTTCCAGGTGCGCTGGACCTGCCAGTCATAATCCTGCCGCCCGTCGGCCTCGGTGCGCAGCGGCGTCTCCCGGGTCACCAGCCCGAGCCCGTGCGGGTTGCCCGGGCCGGTCGGCTGCGGCTCGCTGTCGCACGCGTACACGGTGTTCGCCGTGCCGTCGACGTCCAGGTCCAGCCGGGCGACGATGAAATGCTGGTGGAACGGGGCGTAGGTGCGCTCGTCGACCAGGGCGCCGGTCGGCGGCTGCTCCCCGGGCGGGAACGGCGTGGTCACCATGAGCCCCGTCGCGCGCACCTCGCACTCGATGTTGCCGTCCTGGTAGAACCGCCAGTACACCAGGTACTCGTAGTTCGCCACCGTGGCGTGGAACGAGATCACCAGCCGCCGGGCCCGCCGCACTTCCGCGCCCGTGCGCTCGTCCACGTGCTTCCACAGGATCCCGTCGTCTTCCTCGTGGACGCAGACCGCGTTGCGCAGGACGCGCGGCTCGCCGCGGGTGTCGTGCACGACTGCGTCCAGGTAGCGGATCTCGCCGAGGCAGTCGCAGCCAAGCTCCAGCGACGTGGTCATGAACCCCAGGCCCCATTCGCCGATGTCGAACGCGGTCCGGCGGTAGTGGTCCGGGGTCGAGTCGCGGTACGGCACGATCATCTCCGCGAATGACAGCCGGTGCGCGACCGGCCGGACCCGGTCCTGGTCGCGGAACCCGACAGCGTGCAGGACCAGCCCCTCCCGGTAGTTGAACCCGAGCCGCAGCTGCCAGTTCTGCCAGCTGAGCAGGCGGCCGTCCAGGCTGAACGACGGGCCCTCCGGCTGGCTGATCTCCAGCGGCGCGACGTCGCGCAGTGGCTCCGGCAGCAGCCGGGGCAGGTACTCGCCGCTGACGTCGGGCCGCCCCGCGCCGGTGTCAGCGTCCTCGAGCTCCAGCAGCTCCATCCGGTTCAGGTCCACGACCGGGTGCAGCCCCGCGACGTGGTGGGCGTACGGGTTGCCGTCGTCGCTGCCCCGGTACCAGACGTCCGACCAGCCCACGCGCAGGCCGCGGTAGCGCTCCGGCACCAGGGCCGCCCCGTAGGCCCACACGTCGGTGAGGACCCGGCTCAGGTCGGTGATGCCGCGCCGGGCCAGCACGGCCGCCAGCTGCGGGCTGGCCCGCAGCATGGCGTCGCACTCGTGCCACTCGTCCACCGTCATGTTCGGCTGCTGGCCCGCCAGGTGCTCCCAGGCCAGCACGGCGTCGCTGGTCAGGCAGGCCAGGGCCCGGTAGGCCTGGCCGCTGTCGCGGTCCCAGCACACGGCGATGGCCTGCCTGTCGACAGGCGTGCCGGCGGCGTAACCTGCGAGCGTCGCCTTGTCCGGCTCGGCCAGCTCCATCGACGCGATCCGCCAGCGCTCGCCGACGCCCTTGTCCCGGCGCAGCAGCGCGGCGACCCGCCGGAACTCCCCGGCGGTTAGCGGGTCCAGCGGATGGGGTGGCCCGGCGCCGTCCGCGGCGGGCTCTGCTCCCGGGCTGCGAGCAGTGCTCGCGGCCCGCGTTCCGGCGGGGTCCGCTGGCTGATCCGACATGCGCAGGCTCGCCTTCCCTCAGATCACGGTGCGCCGCCCGCGCTGGCCGCGGGCCTGCCACGATCATGCCGCTGGCCCTCATTGTCCACCGCGGCAGCCCGGCCGCCGCGCAACTGCCCGGCGCCCTGGCGCCGGAACTGTCGGCCCGCCCGGCGGAACGCTACGATCACGCCTCAATGGCACCGATCCGGGTTGCGCTGGCCGAGGACAATGTCCTGCTGCGGGAGGGCATCTCCCGGCTAGTCGATGCCGCTGACGGCCTCGACGTGGTCGGGGTCGCTGCCGCTGCCGGTGAGCGTGGCCGCCGAGGGCGACATACTCGGGCTGTGAACCTGACCCGGGCGCGTCAGTTACACAGTAATGCAGTAATTAATGCGGCGGCTCAGCCCGGGCCGGCGGCCGCGGCCTGCTGGCGGCGCAGCTGGCGGAACGCGGCCCATCCCGCAGCAGCGGCGACAGCCGCCGGGCTGCGGGGGCGACCGGGCCGTCAGTCGTGCATCGGGCGCTCGTGGTCGGCGTGCCCCGCCAGCTCCAGCTGGAAGGTGGAGTGCTCGACGTCGAAGTGGCCGCGCAGGCAGTCCTGCAGGCGGTCGAGCATGGCCGCGCTGCGGCCGCCGGCCAGCACCTCCGGGTCCACCACGATATGCGCCGACAGCACCGGCAGCCCGGCGGTGATCGTCCAGGCGTGCAGGTCGTGCACGTCACGCACGCCGCCGAGCTCGGTCATGTGCCGGCGCACCTCGGCCAGGTCGATGCCGCGGGGGCTGGCCTCCAGCAGGATGTCGAGGGCGTCGCGCAGCAGCCGCCAGGTGCGCGGCACGATCAGCGCCCCGATCGCCAGCGCCGCGATCGGGTCTGCCCGGGTGAACCCGGTCGTCGCGATCAGCACGCCGGTGACGATCACCGCGAGCGCGCCGAGCGCGTCCGAGCCCACCTCCAGGAAGGCCCCGCGCACGTTCAGGCTCTCGGCCTGCCCGCGGCGCAGCAGCAGCAGCGAGCCGGTGTTGGCGGCCAGCGCGACCACGCCGAAGACGATGAGCAGCCCGGAGCTGACCGCCGGCGGGCTCATCAGCCGCCGGATCGCCTCGACCAGGACGAAGACCGCCATCGCGAAAAGGAGCACCGCGTTGGCCATGGCGGCCAGGATCTCGGCCCGCGCGTAGCCGAACGTGCGCCGGGGCGTGGCGGGCCGGGCCGCGAAAGCCGCGGCCAGCAGCGACAGCCCGACCCCGGCCGCGTCCGCGGCCATGTGCGCGGCGTCGGCGAGCAGCACCACCGCGCCGGTCCACACCGCGCCGATGACCTCTGCCACGGCGATCGCCACGGTGATCGCCAGCACCGCGGTCAGCGCCTGGCGGTGCTCGCCGGCCGCGGTGACCCCGTGCGCGTGGCTGTGACCGGACCCGGAATGCGGGCGCCCGGCAGCGGGCCCGCGGCCGGCGGCCGGGCCGGAGCCGGATGGGGGCCCGTGACCACCTGCGGGGGCGGGGCCGTGCCCGGCGGTCATGACTCCGCCTGACCGCCTGCCCCATACGCCAGCAGCTCATACGCCGGGTTGATCATGACGGCCTGGAACTCGCGGATGCCGACCGGGCCGTGCAGCCGGACCTTGACGCCGGGGACGAGCCCGGGGATGTGCGAGCGGCCGTAGAACAGCGCGGTGAGCTGGCCGGTAGAGTCGGCGACCTCGCAGGCCAGCACGGTGTTCTCCTGGACCGGGCGGATCTCGACCGCGCGCACCCGGCCGACCACGACCGCCCGGCCCGGCGTGGTGAGCGTGCCGATCGGGTTGACCCCCTTGGGCGGCGTCGGCCTGCTGTACTCGTCGCTGTCGGGCTGGGCCGGCTCGTCCGGCACCGGCGCCTGCGGCGGCGGCGCCGGCTCAGCCGCCGTCGTCCCGTGACCCGGCTGCGCCACCGCGCCGCCATCCGGCCAGGGCCGGTCCGTGACCGCCGCGGCGGCGGTGCCGGCCGGCGGCCCGGCAGCACCCGGCTGGCCGGGGCCGGCGCCCTGCTGGAACCGGCTATGCAGCGCGCGGGTGCGGCGCCGGACGTTGAACGGCACGATGGTGGCGGCGGCGTGCGGGATCTGGCTGATATCGGCGGCCATCTTGTCCGCGGTCCGGTCGTGCAGCAGCCGGCCGAGCAGCGGCGAGTAGACCCGGCGGGGGAAGATCGCGGTAACGCCGACGCCGGGCATCTCGGCGTCCATGCTGACCATCTCGCCGGCGGCGCGGGCGAGGCGGCGGTCCGGGCAGTCGACGAAGTCCAGCGCGATGCCGGTGTTCGCCCGCACCCACTCCCGGCGCAGCGCATCGGCCTGCACGTTGTCGATGACGAAGTGCACCGCGCGCAGCGTGGTCGGGCGCAGGCTGCGGGCGTACCGCAGGGCCGCGAGGGTGGCCAGGTCGAGTTCGTCCACGAAGACGTACACGGTGCGGCGCGAGTAGGTCGGCGGCTCGGGCGGCCGCTCCCGCTTGCCGATCCGCTCCAGCACCTTCGACTCCAGCCCGTACTCCCGGTTCAGCCAGATCAGCGCGGGCACGCCGACGATGAACAGGATGATCACCAGCCAGGCGCCCTCCCGGAACTTCACGATCGCGAAGATCAGCACCACGATCAGCGACATGACGCCGGCCGAGAAGTTGATGACCAGCTTCCGGCGCCAGTGTGCTTCCCGGGTCCGGTGGTGGTAGCGGGCCATGCCGAAGCCGGCCATCGTGAACGCGGTGAAGACGCCGAGCGCGTAGAACGGCACCAGGTTGTTGACGTTCGCGCCCTGGACGGCCAGCAGGGTTGCCGACAGCACCGCGAGCACGATGATCCCGTTGGAGAACACCAGCCGGTGCCCGCGCTTCATCAGCCAGCGGGGCAGGAAGGCATCCTCGGCCACGAAGCTGGCCAGGAACGGGAAGCCGTTGAAGCTGGTGTTGCCGCCGGTGTAGAGGATCAGCGCGGTCGCCACCTGGACCAGCTCGAACATGATCGTGCCGAACAGCGAGTGGCCGAATACGGCGCGGGCCTCCTGCGAGATCACGGTCGGCACGCCGATTTTGAACGGCGCGGCGTGCGTGACGTGCGCCAGCCAGGAAATGCCGGCCACCAGGAAGCCGAGGATCAGGCCCTCGGTGACCAGCACCCGGCGGGCGTTCAGCCCTTCGGGCGGGCGGAACGCGCTGACCGCGTTGGAGACCGCCTCGATGCCGGTCAGCGAGGAGCCGCCGTTGGCGAACGCCCGCAGCAGAACGAACACCATGCCGAACGTGATGAGGCTGATGTGATTGTTCGGCGCGTGCGCGCCCCACTGCCCGGCCTGCGGGTAGGGCAGGACGGGCAGCGAGCCGAATGCCTCCCGCAGCACGCCGACGACGATCACCAGGATCATCACGCCGGAGAACAGGTAGGTGGGCACGGCGAACGCGTGGCCGGCCTCGCGGATGCCGCGCAGGTTGCCGTAGCACATGAGCACCACGATGACGATGGAGATGGTCGTCAGCCAGAAGCGGGTCTGCAGTGCGTGAACATGGGGGAGCGCCGAGGCGACCGCCGCCGTGCCGGCGGCGACCTGCACGGCCACCGTCACCACGTAGTCGACGAGCAGCGCGACCGCGGCGATCTGGGCCACCCGCGGCCCGAAGTTATCTCGGGCCACCACGTACGAGCCGCCGGCCCGAGTGTAGACCATCACGACCTCGCGGTAGGACAGCACCACGAGGGCCATGACGAATAGGACCACGCCGGTCAGCGGCAGGATCAGGGTGAACGCGGTCAGCGCCAGGCCGCCGCGCAGCAGCTCGATGAGGATTTCCTCGGTGCCGTAGGCCGAGGAGGAGATGCCGTCCGGCGACAGCACGCCCAGCGCGATCACCTTGGACAGCCGCTGCTCGCCCAGCTGCTCGTTGACCAGCGGCTTTCCTAGCAGCCGCCGCTTGAGCACGTAGCCGAACCCCTCGGCCCGGTCAGCGCCGCCGATCAGCCGCGCTTTCGTCCGCATGGCCACGCTGATATTGCCTCCGCTCGCTGCGCCGTCGGGATCTTCATACCATCGCCTGGCCCCCGGGGGCAGCAGGCGGCGGCCGCCAGCCTGCGCGGCCCGGGAGCTGGCGACCCTCAGCGGGACGACCTTGACCACCTCGTAACGGAGCGGCTGGGCCGGGCTAACCTGCCGTTCACCGGGCATTGGCAGCGTATCGCGCAGCAGGCGGGGCGCCGTCAGGGCGCGCTCCGCGCTGCTGTGCCACTGTGGTCCGGGTAACACCAGCACAGGCCCGCTAACCGGGATTTAGGGAGGCTGGCGATGACCACCACCCCGGCGGCCCCGGCTCCGCAGACCGGGCGCGAGCGCCCGCTCCGTCTGTCCGAGCTTCTCCGGCGGCCGATCACCGACCGCGGCGGCGAGTCGATCGGGCGGCTGTCTGACGTGATCGTCCGGCTGCGGGGCGCCGACCTGCCCCTGGTCACCGGGCTGGTGGCGGCAGTCGGCGGCCGGGAAGTGTACGTGCCGATCGAGCAGGTCAGCTCGTTCGAGCCGGAAGTGCTCCGGCTCACCAGCGCCCGGCTGGACCTGCGCCGGTTCGAGCGGCGCGAGGGCGAGGTGCTGCTGCGGGCCGACGTGCTCGGGCACCGGCTGATCGACGTCGAGACCGCGCACCTGACCCGCGCCGCTGACCTGGAGCTGGTGCGCTCGGGCGGGGAGCGGGTGCTGGCCGGGGTGGACACCCGCCGCCGGGGACGGCGGCTGCTGCGCCGCCCGGGGCCCGACACCGCCTCGCGCTCGTTCCGGGAATGGGGCAAGTTCGAGCCGCTCATCGGCCACGCCAGCAGCGCGCTGCTGCGCGGGCCGTTCGGCCGCATCCGCAGGCTCAAGCCAGCCCAGATCGCCGACTTGCTGGAAGAGGCGTCGAAGGCCGAGGAGACCGAGATCCTCGGCCAGGTGCACGCCGACCCCGAGCTCGAGGCGGACGTCTTCGAGGAGCTGGACGACGACCTGGCCACCCGGCTCCTCGGCGCCCGCACGGACGCCGAGATCGCCGAGGTGCTGGCCCGGATGCGGGCCGACGACGCGGCCGACGCGATCGCCGAGCTGCCGCAGCAGCGTCGGCAGCCGGTGCTGGACCTGCTGCCCGTCGGCCAGCGGACCAAGGTGCTGACGCTGATGGGGTTCAACCCCACCAGCGCCGGCGGCCTGATGGGCGTCGATTTCGTCGCGGTGCCCTGCGACTCTACTGTCCGCGCCGCCCTGGACGTCGTCGCGCGTTCGCTCAGCCTCCAGCCCGAGGCCCTGACCAGCGTGCATGCACTGGACGAGCGCGGGCGGCTGTGCGGCGTGGCCCGGCTGGTCTTGCTGCTGCAAGCTGACCCGGCCGCGCTGATCAGCGGCGTCTACGACGACGATCCGGTCCGGATCGGCGCGGGCACGGACATGGTGGACGTCGCGGTGCTGATGAGCGACTACAACCTGATCACCATCCCGGTCGTGGACAGCCAGCGGCAGATGATCGGCATCATCACCGTCGACGACGTGCTGGAGGCGACGCTGCCCGACGACTGGCGCCGCCGTGAGGCCGCGCAGCCGCCAGACGCCCACCACGGGGACTCCCCGTGACCGGTCCCCCCGATCCGCCGCGCCAGCCCGAGTCGGGCGGCCAGCCAGAGCCGGCCATCCCGCCGAGCCTGGCGCGGCCAAGCGCGGTGCTCGACCCGGCGCACGTCGGCGATATCGAGGGCGCGCTGGGCCGGATCCGGGTCGACGACGAGCACCGCAGCGGCTGGCGGCGGCGGCTGGTCACGTTCCTGGCCATCATCGGCCCCGGGCTGATCGTGATGGTCGGCGACAACGACGCCGGCGGCGTCGCCACCTACGCGCAGGCAGGCCAGAACTACGGCTACAGCCTGCTGTGGGTCCTGCTGCTGCTGATCCCGGTGCTGATCGTCAACCAGGAGATGGTGGTCAGGCTCGGCGCCGTGACCGGCGTCGGCCACGCCCGGCTGATCAACGAGCGGTTCGGCAGGTTCTGGGGCTGGTTCAGCGTCGGGGACCTGTTTCTGCTGAATTTCCTGACCATCGTCACCGAGTTCATCGGCGTGTCCCTGGCGCTGCGCTATTTCGGGATCAGCGCCTACATCTCGGTGCCGATAGCCGCGGTCCTGCTGGTGGCGATCACGGCGAGCGGCAGCTTCCGGCGCTGGGAGCGGGCGATGTTCGGATTCATCGCGGTCAGCGTGGTGCTGCTGCCCCTGCTGCTGCTCTCGCATCCGGACTGGGGCCAGATCGGCTACCACTTCGTGGTGCCCGGCATCCAGGGCGGGGTCAACGGGACGGCGGTACTGCTGATCATCGCGATCGTCGGCACCACCGTGGCCCCCTGGCAGCTGTTCTTCCAGCAGTCGAACGTGATCGACAAGCGGATCACGCCGCGGTTCATCCCCTATGAGCGGGCGGACACCACGCTGGGCGCGTTCGTCGTGGTCACCGGCGCGGCGGCGATCCTCATCGTGGCCGTCTACGCAGTCCGCGGCACGCACCTGATCGGCCATTTCACCAGCGCGCTCGGCGTGGCCAACGCCCTCGGCGCGAAGAGCGGCACGCTCGGCGGGCTGTTCGCGATCGTGCTGCTCGACGCGAGCATCATCGGCGCCGCCGCGGTGACCCTGTCCACCAGCTACGCCTTCGGCGACGTGTTCGGCATCAAGCACTCGCTGCACCGCAAGTTCTCCGACGCCAAGCCGTTCTACGCCAGCTACGCCGCGATGATCGCCGTGGCCGCGGGCATCGTGCTGATCCCGGGCGCGCCGCTCGGCCTGCTCACCACCGCCGTGCAGGCCCTGGCCGGGGTGCTGCTGCCCAGCGCCAGCGTGTTCCTGCTGCTGCTGTGCAACGACCGCGAGGTGCTCGGGCCCTGGATGAATCCGCGCTGGCTGAACGTCCTGGCCGCCGTCATCATCGGCGTGCTGCTGGTGCTGTCCGGCACGCTCGTCGTGAGCACGCTCTTCCCGGCGCTCAACGCCTCGGCCGTGGCCGTCTGGCTGGCTGTCGCTTTCGTGGCGGGGGCGGCCGCGCTCGGCGGGTGGCTCATGATCGCCCGCTCCCGTCGCCCGGCGGGGGTCCCGCACCCGGCCATGACCATGTCGGCGGCCGAGCGGACGAACTGGCGGATGCCGCCGCTCGCGCTGCTCAAGCCGGTTTCCTGGTCTGCCGGGACCAAGATGGGCGTCCTGGTGCTGCGCGGCTACCTGGTCATCTCCGTGCTGCTGCTGGTGGTCAAGGCCGTCCAGCTGGGCGGCGGCTGACCGCCAGCCGCCCAGCCGCGGCTCAGTGCGCGAGGGCCAGCTGGACGATCTTCACGACGACCAGGACCGTCGCGGCAGCCAGGTAGGTCCGCAGCACGGTCATGCCGATCTTGCGGCCGCGGGGCACCGGCGGGCGACGCAGCAGCGCCAGCGGCGGCATCCGCCAGTTCTCCCGGCCGGACCGGTCGATCGCGACGGCCGGGCTGCGATGCGAGGCGGCGAGCCAGCCGATCCCGAACACCAGCGCGCCGCCGCAGCAGCAGGCCACGATGATCATCATCTGGCCCGCGGTGATCGCCGGGAAGAGCACCGAGGCGGTCAGTACCACCGACAGCCCGATCAGCAGCGACACCACGGCCCCGGTGAACAGGTTGGTCTTGCGGCCGTTGATCCAGGGCCCGAGCACGTCCCGGTCGTTGCACAGCAGCAGCAGGTAAATCGCGGCCGATGGCAGCAGCACCCCGGCCAGCGCCTGGACGCCCTCGGTCAGCAGCCCGAGCGGCGAGCCGGGGATCAGCACGATCACGGCGGCCAGGCCGATCAGGCCGGCGTAGATGGCGTAGAACCCCTTCGCGCCCTTGACCCCGCGGTGCAGCGAGTGCTTGATGCCGAACACGTCGCCGATAGCGTAAGCGGTCGACAGCGAGACGGCGAACGCGCCGATGACCGAGGCGTCCAGCAGCGCCACGGCGAACAGCACGCCGGCGGTCCGCCCGGCGTAGGCCTGCAGCCCGGTGGCCAGGCCCGCGGCGTTGGTGAAGTGCCCGGCCGCGGCCGAGTGCGCGAAGGCGGCCGCGATCGCGCCCATCAGCGCGCCGGCCCCCAGCACGACCACCGCGATGCCGATCCACAGGTCGGCCTTCTCGTACCGGATGAACCGCGGCGTGATCCGCTTGTCGATCACGTAGCTCTGCTGGAAGAACAGCTGCCACGGCGCGACCGTGGTGCCGACGATCGCGATGACCAGCAGCATGACGCCCGCCAGCTGGCCCGAGCCGCCGGGCAGCTGCGGGATGACGAAGTCGCGCGCCATCTGCCCGGCCGCCGGGTGGGCCAGGAGGTACAGCGGGATGAGCAGCAGGCTGCCGGCGCAGAACGCCATCGCCAGCCGCTCGAACCGGCGGAAGCTGCCGGTGAAGGCGGCGCCGACGATGACCGCCGCAGCCATGATCACCGCCGCGAACTTCGGCACCCCGAGGTAGCTGGCCGCCAGCGTGATGCCGATGAACTCGGTCACGATCGTGAGCGCGTTGAGCATCAGCAGGTCGATGACGCTGAACGCGCCCCAGAACTTGCCGAACCGCTCCAGGATCAGCCGGGCGTGCCCGACGCCGGTCACCGCGCCGAGCCGCAGCACCATCTCCTGGTTCACGTACAGCACCGGGACCAGCAGCAGCAGCGTCCACAGCAGCCGGGTGCCGTACTCCTGGCCGGCCTGGCCGTAGGTGGCGAACGCGCCGGCGTCGTTGTCGCCGACCATCACGATCAGGCCCGGGCCGACGATCGCCAGCAGGGTCTTGAGGTGGGCCGCCCGGCCGCGGCGCGGGGAGTCGTCCAGCCGGATGGTGCCCAGGGCACCGCGAATGTCGCCGGCGTGCTGCTCGTCAAGTGCCGCGCTGCGGCGCTCGATGGTTGCGGTCATGGCTGACCCTCCCTCTCCCCGGCCAGGGGCGTAACGGGAGGCACACGGCAGCCTGCCAGGCGGTCAGGCGGAGGCGGCGGTCAGTGCGGAACGCGCCGGGCGGTCACCGGGTGCCGGAAGAAAACGAGGACGGCTGGAGGCGGGGCCAATGATGGCCCGGTGTACTGCTCTCCATGTCTCGCCTCCTTCCGGCCATGACGCGCGCGGGCGTCATCCGGCGCGGCACCGCGGGAACGCGGCGGCCGCCCATGGGCGCAGGGAAGAACGCCAGCCAATAGGCGGCGCGCACCCCAGACTCGTCAGAGCTTTGGCACGACACGACGTAGCGCCACTGGCGCAGCCACTTCGGGTCACCCCTTAGGCCGGGGAGACCTGTCCTGACCCTGGGCGTCTCTCGACGTCGTCGGATCAGTGGCCTGTGTTCGTGTCGACGCCTCACCGAACGAGGTGCCGCGGTCAGCATACTCGCTGGCCGGCGGGGCGGCAAACCTCCCGGCGTGTGGTTGATCACCCTGCGTGCCCCGGCGGGTCAGCCGACGGCGCCGGCCGCCCGCAGTTGGGTGATCTGCCCGGCGGTGCAGCCCAGCGCGGCCAGGATCGCGTCGGTGTCGGCGCCGGGCCGCGGCGGCGGGGCCGGCGGGCCGGCTGCCGACCGGCTGAACCGCGGCGCCGGCGCGGGCTGAATGATCCCGCCGACGTCCACGAACGCCGCCCGCGCGATGGCGTGCGGATGGCCGGGGGCCTCGCCGAGCCCGAGTACCGGCGCCACACAGGCGTCAGAACCGTCGAACACCGCGGTCCACTCGTCCCTGGTCCGCTGGGCGAAGGCCGCCGCGAGCCGCTCGCGCAGCGCCGGCCAGCCGGACCGGTCGTACTGCGGCGGCAGGCCGGCGTCGGCGAGGCCCAGGCCGGCCAGCAGGCGGGCGTAGAACCTGGGCTCCAGCGCACCGACCGCCACGTACCCGCCGTCCGCCGTGGCGTAGGTGTCGTAGAAGGGAGCGCCGCCGTCGAGCAGGTTCGCCCCCCGCTGGTCCTGCCACTGCCCGGCGGCGCGCAGGCCGTGGATGAACGCGGTGAGCAGCGCCGAGCCGTCCACCATCGCGGCGTCCACGACCTGGCCTGCCCCGGACCTGGCCCGCTCGACCAGGGCGGCCAGCACGCCGAGCGCGAGCAGCATGCCGCCGCCGCCGAAGTCGCCGACCAGGTTCAGCGGCGGCACCGGGCGCTGGCCGGCCCGGCCGATCGGCGCGAGGGCGCCGGAGACGGCGATGTAGTCGATGTCATGCCCGGCCGCGGGCGCCAGCGGGCCGTCCTGGCCCCAGCCGGTCATCCGCGCGTACACCAGCCGGGCATTGCGCCGGGCGCAGTCGGCCGGCCCGAACCCGAGCCGCTCGGCCACGCCCGGCCGGAAGCCCTCGACCAGCACGTCAGCCGATTCGGCCAGCCGCAGCAGCACGTCCAGTCCGGCCTGGCTCTTGAGGTCGATGCCGATGGACTGGCGGCTGCGGGCCAGCGGGCCAGCCGGCGGCGGGGCGTCCTGGCCGCCCGCCGGTACCCGGTCTACCCGCACGACCTGCGCGCCGAGGTCGGCCAGCAGCATGCAGCCGAACGGCGCGGGCGCCAGGCTGGCGATCTCGATGACCCGGATGCCGTCCAGCGGGCCCACGGCGCTGCCCCCTCCCGGGACGGTCAGCCCGCGCCTTCCGGGCAGGTCAGCCGGTCGCGGCCAGTAGCACAGCCACCCGGCGCGGCGGCCATGCGCTACTGCCCCGGGTGATGCGCGGTATTGTCAGACGGTGCGAGGTTACACCCAGGACAAGGACGCCTACCTGCGGCGGCTGCGCCGGATCGAGGGGCAGGTCCGCGGGCTGCAGCGGATGGTCGAGGACGACGTCTACTGCATCGACGTCCTGACCCAGGTTTCGGCGGTCACCCGGGCGCTGCAGGCGGTGGCGCTGGGGCTGCTGGAAGATCACCTGGGGCACTGCGTCACGCAGGCCATCGAGAACGGCGGCCCGGAGGCGGAACTCAAGGTGAAGGAAGCCGCTGACGCGATCTCCCGGCTGGTCAAGTCCTGAAGGCCGGGGACTGGCGCGGCGGCTGCCCGTCCGCGTCGCCCGCCCCGGTCAGCCGGCCGAAGGCGCGCAGGCTGGCGACGCTCTCGCCGCGCTTGACCCGCCACTCCCACTCCCGGCGGATCGCTGACGCGAAGCCGATCATCAGCGCCTGGTCGAAGTACTCGTCGGCGTAGCTGAGCACGCAGCCGAGCAGCCGGTCGATTTCTGCCGGGGTGATGGCCGCCAGCGGCAGCCGTCCCACCAGGTGCACGTCCCCGGTCCGGTCCAGGGCGAAGTGCACGCCGAACATGTCCGCGCCCCGCTCGAGCAGGAACCGGTAGAACTCGGCGTGGTTCTCGTCGGGCTGGCGGCAGAAGAACGCCTCGACCTGCAGGCTGTGCTGGCCGGCGATCAGCCAGGTCATCGTGGCGAGCTTGTGCTGGCCGTCGAGGCGGACCAGGCAGGCGCCCGGCTGCGGGCTCTCGAACGGGATGCCGAGCCCGGTCAGCGCCGCCGCGAGGTCAGCTGCTGCGGTCATGCGTCCACCGGCGCCGGCGCGCCGCTGATGACGGAGCTGTACAAGTTCAGGAGCGCGTCGACGGTGGCCGGCCAGCCGAACTTGGACGCGTGCGCGCGGGCGCCGCGCGACAGCCGGGCCAGCGTGGCCGGGGCCGCGATCAGCTCGCGCACCGCGCGCGCGTAGCTGGCCGGGGCGTGCGAGTCCACCAGCACCCCGGAGACCCCGTGCGCGACCGCGGTGCGCAGGCCGCCGACCGAGGCAGCGACGACCGGCGTGCCGCACGCCTGCGCCTCCACCGCCACCAGGCCGAAGGACTCGGTGTAGGACGGCACCATGACCAGTGTCGCCGCCCGGTACCAGTCAGCCAGCTCCGACTGCGGGCAGGGCGGCTCCAGCCGCACCAGGTCCGCGATGTGCAGCCGCCGGGCCAGCACCGAGAGCCCGTCCGGGTCCGCCCGGCCGGATCCCGACGGCCCCCCGACGAACGCGACGGTCAGCCGCCGCGCCAGTTCCGGGTCGTCGGCCACGAGCCGCGCGGCGGCGTGCAGGACCAGGTCGGGCGCCTTGAGCGGCTGAACCCGCCCGGCGAAGACCAGCACGATGCCGTCGGCGGGCAGGCCGAGCCGCCTTCGGGCCGCGTCCCGTGAGCCGGGCCGGAACACGGCGAGATCGACGCCCGGGTTGATCGTGGCTACCCGTCCGGGCTCGGCGTCGTACATCTCGGTGAGCTGCCGCGCCTCCTCGTCGGTATTGGCGACCAGCCGGTCGGCAGCCGCGATGACCTCGGCCTCGCCGCGCAGCCGGGCTGTCGGCTCGGCCGCGTCGCCGGCCGTCAGCGCGGCGTTCTTGACCCGGCCCAGCGTGTGCATCGACTGCACCAGCGGGACGCCCCAGCGCTCCTTGGCCGCGGCGCCGACCTGGCCGGAAAGCCAGTAATGGCCGTGGATGAGGTCGTAGCGGCCGGGTGCGCAGGCCGCCTCGGCCCGCAGCACCTCGAACGTGAAGTGGCACAGCTGGCCGGGCAGGTCGGCCTTGTCCAGATCCTCGAACGGGCCGGCCGGCAGGTGCCTGACCAGCACCCCGGGGGCCAGCTCGGCCACGGGCGGCAGGTCGCGGGACACGGCGCGGGTGAAGATGTCGACCTCCACCCCGCGGGCGGCCAGCCTCTTGGCTACCTCCACCACGTACACGTTCAGCCCGCCTGCATCGCCAGTCCCGGGCTGCTCCAGCGGTGACGTGTGCACGCTGATTGTCGCGATACGCCGGGGCAAGCGTCGCGGCACGGCTACCACCTCCGAATAGGCAACCCCGCGGGCGCTGCTGGTGTTCCCCTGGCGGGCGGCCCCGCCTGCCTGCGCCGCAGTCCTTGCCGTGCCGCGCCGGGGCGCTTGGGTGCCTGCGCCGGGCGGCGGCTCTGCGCGCCGGGCCCGCCTGCTGTGCCGCAAAGTTCCCTCTGACTTCCCCCGGGCGGCGCGGCCCGGGCGGCGATAGGGTCGGTGATATGGCAACGCTGGTGCTGATCAGGCATGGTGAAAGCGTCTGGAACTCGGAAGGCCTGTTTACCGGCTGGGTGGACGTGGGGCTGTCCGACAAGGGGGCGGCGGAGGCCGCGCACGGCGGCAGCCTGCTGGCCGAGGCGGGCCTGCAGCCCGACATCCTGCACACTTCGGTCCTGACCAGGGCGATCCAGACCGCGAACCTGGTGCTGGACACCGCCGACCTGGCGTGGCTGCCGGTGCGCCGGTCCTGGCGGCTGAACGAGCGGCATTACGGCGCGCTGCAGGGCAAGAACAAGTCGCAGACCCGGGAGCAGTTCGGCGACGAGCAGTTCATGCTCTGGCGCCGGTCCTACGACGTGCCGCCGCCGCCGCTGTCCGGCGCTGACATGGTGGCGCAGACGCAGGACCCCCGTTACGCGCTGCTTCCTGACGAGCTGATGCCGCGCTCGGAGTGCCTGAAGGACGTCGTCCACCGGATGATGCCGTACTGGCACGACGCGATCATCCCGGACCTGGCGGCGGGCCGTACCGTCCTGGTGGTAGCGCACGGCAACTCGCTGCGGGCGCTGGTCAAGCACCTTGATGGCATCTCGGACGCCGACATCGCCGAGCTCAACATCCCGACGGGCATCCCGCTGGTCTACGAGGTCGACGACAGTTTCCGGCCGCTGCCTCCCGGCGGGCGCTACCTGGACCCGGAGGCCGCCGTCACCGCAGCCGAGTCCGTCCGCACGCAGGGCCGCTGACCCGGCTGGCGTCGGGAACCCGGCCGCCAGGTGGCCGCAAGTTATCCAGGAAGTGAACACTAGGCGAATAGCCGCACGTCAGGGTTTCACGGCCGATGCGCGCGGCCGGTCCGCCGAATACCATCGAAGGGTGGACTTCGGACTTGTCGCGGTGAGTTCGCCCCGCCCGGCTGAGCCGGCCGGAGCCCGTGGCCATGCTGCGCCGGGCCGCCTGACGGCCGCGCGCCCCGCTGCCCGATGACACCCAGGGACGAATCAGTGCCGGACAAGCTGGCGGATCCGGACCTGCCCCAGGGCATTGCCTCGGTTCTGTCGGTGCTGTCGTCGGCGGCCGTGGTCCTGGACAGCACCGACCGGGTGCTGCGGGCCAGCGCCGCAGCCCGGGAGTTCGGACTGGTCCGGGGAAACCAGCTGGTCGTCGGCGAGCTGGTCGCGCTGACCCGGCAGGTCCGCCGGGACAGGGAGATCCGCGAGGGCGAGATCGAGATCACCGCCAGCGGCCTGCCCGGCCGGACCACCAGCTTCGCGGTCCGGGTGGCGCCCCTCGGCGCGGGCGTGGGCGATGGCGGCCTGGTGCTGATGCTGGCCGAGGACCAGACCGAGAGCCGCCGGGTCGAGGAAGTCCGCCGGGACTTCGTCGCGAACACCAGTCACGAGCTTAAGACCCCCGTCGGGGCGCTGGCGCTGCTGGCCGAGACGGTGGAGGACGCGGCCGACGACCCGGAGGCCGTGCGCCGCTTCGCCGGGCGGATGCGCCAGGAGGCAGCTCGCCTGACGCACCTGGTGCAGGACCTGATCACGCTGAACCGGATCCAGGCGGCCGAGCCGATGCCCGATCCGGTCACCGTCGACCTGGACGCCGTCGTCGCCGAGGCGCTGGACCGCTGCCGGATGAAGGCGACCGCGGGCGGCATCGAGCTGGAGGCCGCCGGCATCCGCGGGCTGACCGTGCACGGGGACGAGGACCTGCTCGTCACGGCGCTGCGGAACCTGCTGGAGAACGCCGTCGCCTACAGCCCGGAGCACACCCGGGTGGTAGTTACCACGCGGCAGGCCGGAGACGACGTCGCCGAGATCAGCGTGGCCGACCAGGGCATCGGCATACCGGAGCGGGATCTGCAGCGGATCTTCGAGCGGTTCTACCGGGTGGACCCGGCGCGCTCGCGGGTCACCGGCGGAACCGGGCTGGGCCTGGCAATCGTCAAGCACGTCATGGCGGCGCACGCGGGCAAGGTGACCGTGTGGAGCAAGGAAGGTGTCGGCTCGACCTTCACACTGCAGCTGCCGCTGCAGCCATGGGCCGTGCCGATCAGCGACGGGCCAGTTCAGGCCCTGGGCGACTCTGCCAGGGAGGCAGTCTCATGACACGCGTGCTCGTGGTGGAGGATGAGGCGTCATTCAGCGACCCGCTCTCCTACATGCTGCGCAAGGAGGGCTTCGACGTGGCGGTCTGCGCCACCGGGCCGGACGCGCTCGACACCTTCGACCGGACCGGCGCCGACCTCGTCCTGCTCGACCTGATGCTGCCTGGCCTGCCGGGCAGCGAGGTGTGCCGGGCCCTGCGCGAGCGCTCCAACGTGCCCGTCATCATGCTGACGGCCAAGGACGGGGAGATCGACAAGGTCGTCGGCCTGGAGCTGGGCGCCGACGACTACGTGACCAAGCCGTTCTCCTCCCGCGAACTGGTCGCCCGGATGCGAGCGGTACTGCGGCGGCGCGGCGACGCCGATGAGCCGGTGACGTCGGTGCTGGAGTCCGGCCCGGTGCGGATGGACGTCGAGCGGCATGTAGTGACGGTGCGCAGCCAGCAGGTCCAGCTGCCGCTCAAGGAATTCGAGCTGCTCGAGGTCCTGCTGCGCAATGCCGGGCGGGTGCTGACCCGGATGCAGCTGATCGACCGGGTGTGGGGCGCTGACTACGTCGGTGACACTAAGACCCTCGACGTGCACGTGAAGCGGCTGCGCGCCAAGATCGAGCCGGATCCGGCCAGCCCGGCGCATATCGTCACGGTGCGCGGGCTTGGCTACAAGTTCGAGCCTGCCGGCTGACCCCTTGGCTACGGGCTGCGCAGGCCGGGCCGCTCGCTGGCCAGCCCCGGGCTAGCCAGCTGCCGAGGGGGAGGCCGAGGGCGTGGCGGGTCCCTTCGTCTTGTGGTGATGCTTGCCAGCCGGGCTAGTCGCCTTCGGGGAGGCTGACGGCGACGGGGCGGCCGAGTAGGTGCTGTAGTACTGCGCCTTGGCCATGACCGGGACCCTGAGCGTCACGCTGCCGGCGTTCTGGAAGGTGAGCGTGACGTTGACCCCCTGCCCGGCAGTCAGCGATCGGGTCAGCCCGGTCAGCACCGCCTTGGGGATGGGACCGGTCAGCAGTTCATCCTTCTGGCTGGGAAGGCTGATCGGGCCGGTGGCCAGCACCACCTTCTTCGCCGCGCTCGGGGCGCTGATGCCGATCAGCTTGTCCGGGGTGCCGGTGTTCACCAGGCCGAGGAACAGCCCGGCGGAATGCCCGGCGGGCAGCGTCCCGCTGCCCGCCGTGCCGAGGATGAAGACGTTCCTGATGGCGATGTCGTGGAACATGGTGGTCGCGCCGGGAGTCGGCTGGTGCCAGTGCTGGGTGGGCGCGCCAGGGCCGGCCTCGCAGCCGGCCAGCGCCGGAAGCGCCGCCGCAACGGCCAGGACCAGGACGCGACGGGGCAGTGCAGCCCGGCGGCGGTTGCGGATCAGGCGTGTTCTGTTCATCAGAGGTCTCATCACTGCTACGCGTCGGCTGGGGTACGGGCAGGCAATAACACCGGCAGCGTAGCCGTCGCCGGCTGCCCGGCGTGCGCCGGCCCGCCGTACTGAGCTGTCCGGTTGATCACACGAGGCTGCCCGTTGACCGCACGGGGCGATCGTGCTGCACGCGGTCCCGGCTGACCGCAGTCGGCCGGGAGCCGGCCGGGCCCGCGCCGCACGGGAGGGCGAGGGCAGCAACGTCAGCGCGCCGGGCTCGGGCTGGCCGCCAGGCCCGCCAGGCCCGCGAGGTCGCCGGCCAGCCGGAGGTTGCCGCCGAGATGACGGGCCAGCCGCACCGACCCGGTCTTGTCGACCAGGAGCGCGGTCAGGCCGGCCCGCTGATAGGCGGTGCCCAGGGTGTCCTTCGCGTCCTCGGCCACCTGGACCTTCGGCGGGGCGGTGCCCGCCGCGAGCCGCCGGACGGCGGCCATCGTCGTGCCGGTGCCGACCAGGAACACCGGTACGTGCGCCTGGGCGGCCTGGAGCAGCAGCGCGCGCACCGCTGCGCCGCATGCGCAGCCCGCCGGGACCAGGGTCAGCACCGACCCATTCAGCGCCTGCGCCGCCAGCTCCTTGCCGCCGATGAGGAGCCGCGCCGCGGGCAGCGGGCTGGCGGCCGTTACCACGGTGCCGTGCGCCGTCCCGGCAGCCGGGGAGGTCGGGGAAGTGCCCGCAGACGAGGTTCCGGCGGCAGAATTGCCGGGGGAGCGGGGAAGCCCGGTCAGGTTGCCGGGCCAGGCGGTGAACACGGTCAGCAGCGTGCCGGCGATCAGCGCGAGGATCAGGCAGCCTGCCAGCAGCGGCACGATCATGCCGTCTCTGGCTAGCGGCGAGCTCCACCGGCTGCGGCGCAGGCGGCGCCGCAGCGCCCGCTGCTCTCGGTTGTAGGCCTGCACGTCACGGTCGAGTTCCCGGGCATCATCGGGAACCACGATGTCGATAGGGGGCAGGCCCGAATCGTCGTGATCCGGTTCGCCGCCAAGGTTCACGTGCACCTCTCCGGCATAAGCGCGCAGCATCCTCCTTCAGTATGAGCCCAGTACACCCGTGCTGTGACAGGGCGGTCGGCCTGGCCGGCTCCGGCTGCTGTCGCGGCTGGGCAGCCGGCCCGGATGCCCCGTCGGCCCAGGGCTTGCGGCGGCGGCCGGGCCGCCTGGAACGCCGTCCGGCGTCAGCCCGGCTGTCCCTCCAGGGGGGCGCCAGGCCGACCGGAGCCGGGGGCTGCCCGCCGCCCGCGAGGGCGGGCAGCGGCTGTCGCCGGCGCCGCCCAAATCGCTGCCGCGCCGGGCTCCGAACGAATTATCTGCCGTGAATGGCGGCACTGACCTGCATGTTTGCCGCCAAGAGGCGCTAATCGCCCTGGTTAGGCGTGGTAGGATAGCTTCAGCGGAAGGGGTACATGCCACATGTCATTCAAGGTCGGCGACACCGTCGTCTACCCCCACCATGGGGCTGCTCGGATCGAAGAGATCGAGACCCGTTCGATCAAGGGTGTGGATAAAACCTACCTCGTGCTCAAGGTCGACAAGGGCGACCTGACTGTGCGTGTTCCCGCCGACAATGCTGAGCTGGTCGGCGTCCGGGACGTGGTCGGGCAGGAAGGTCTGGAGCGGGTGTTCGAGGTGCTGCGCGCCCCGTACACCGAGGAACCTACTAACTGGTCACGCCGGTACAAGGCCAATCTGGAAAAGCTGGCCTCGGGCGATGTGAACAAGGTCGCCGAGGTCGTGCGCGATCTGTGGCGGCGGGACCGGGAGCGCGGCCTGTCGGCGGGCGAGAAGCGCATGCTCGCCAAGGCGCGGCAGATCCTGGTCAGCGAGCTTGCGCTGGCTGAGAAGACGAACGAGGACAAGGCCGAGGCCCTGCTGGACGAGATTCTCGCCAGCTGACAGGCAGACTGGCTGGCCGGGGGTAACGTCGGCTAAGTGCGGGCGAGCACGCTCGGGAGTGCTCGCCCGCACTGTTTTCTGTTACTGGCTCAGGCCCGCGCCGCCTTGAGCGCTGCGGCCCTGGTGACGTGCGCGGGCGGTCCGGTGCCGGAGTTGTCGATGCGGGTAGGCCTCGGTGTTGACGTGCACCCGTTCGGCCCGGCCGGGCGTCCGCTCTACCTTGCCTGCCTGCACTGGCCGGCGGAGCCGGGTCTGCTCGGTCACTCTGACGGGGACGTCGCGGCGCACGCCGCCTGTGACGCCCTGCTCTCCGCGGCCGGCCTGGGTGACCTGGGCCAGCAGTTCGGCACCGACGCACCCCAGTGGGCCGCCGCGGCCGGCGCCAGCCTGCTCACCGAGACCCTGGCGAGGCTGACCGCGGCCGGGTGGTCTGTCGGGAACGTCGCCATCCAGGTGATCGGTAACCGGCCGCGGATAGCGGCGCGACGCGGCGAGGCGGAAGCCGCCCTGTCGGCCGCGCTGGGCGGGGGAGCGGTCAGCCTCTCCGGTACCACGACTGACGGACTGGGCCTCACCGGCCGGGGCGAGGGCCTCGCCGCCATCGCCACCGCTCTGCTTGTCCGGCGCGGGGACTGACGCCCGTCCGGGGACTGACGCCTGTCCGGGGACTGACGCCCCGTCCGGGGACTGACGCCCGTCCGGCGTGCGGACTGAGGCCGGGATTACGGCACGGCCATTACGGCAGCGCTCAGGCGGCCGCGTGCGCAACTGGGCTGTGGCAGTGGCAGATCTGGGCGGACGGTCAGGCGCCCGGTGGCGTCGGCGAGCTATGCACCCGGTCGAACTGCGGCGCGGCAGCAATTTCCTGGCGCTGGTCCGCCCCGTCCTCGGCCGCATCGGCTCCGCTTGAGTCGGCCCCAGCCCGATTAGCCGCATCGGCCGGATCAGCAGCCTCAGCGGCCTCAGCCCTGGTCAGGTCGGCCGCCTCAGCCAGGCCGACGGGATCACCGGACTCGGCCAGGTCAGCCGGCTCGGCCTGGGCCAGGCCGGTCGGCTCAGCCAGCCCGGCGGGCTCGACCAGCCCGGCTGGCTCCGCGTCGGCGAGCGTCGGCGCAGCGTGCAGGGCGGGCACCGGGCCCGGTCCGGCGGGCGCCGCCTGGTGCTGCTGATCGTCCTCGTCACGGGCCAGCGGGAACCACCGGGCGGCCGGCGCGGTGACGGGATTCGCCTCATCCGTAGTTGGATCGTCCTGGCCCGCGGCATGGTCGCCGTCCGGCTCGGCTTCCGCTGGCTCGGCTTCCGCTGGCTCGGCTTCCGCTGTCCCCGCTGCCAGATGCCCGTTCCGGCTCGTCAGCCCGGTAGCGGCCGCGACGGCCGGGAAGACAGCAGAACTCGGGGCGCCATTGCCTGCCGGGCTGTCGCTGGCCTCGCACTCGGGGGAGCCGGCCAGCTCGGCGGCGTCCTGACTGGCCGCTAGGGCGCCGGTCTCGTCGGGGGCGGCCGCTCCGGCCCTCCGCAGTGCGCGGCCAGCCGCCCGGCGCGTCCTGGCCTGCCGGAGCATGGCGAGCAGCAGCAGGAACCCGATCAGCGTCAGTGCCCACGGCAGGGCGGCTGCCGTCGCGGCGGCGGCACGGTGCGGCACGTGCGCGTTCAGTGCGTGCAGCACGTCGGCGCCAGCCGCCGCAGCGGTCATCGCGAGCAGCACCAGCCATGCCCCGCACCGCTTCAGCAGGGCCGCCCCGCGCAGCCACAGCACCGCGAGAACCGTCACCATCAGCATCGCGTCGAAGATCACCGGATACAGCCGGGCGGCCGAGGCCGCCACCCCCCCGGTCCGGGCCAGGTCATGGATGCCGGGATAGGAGAGCACGAACGCCGCAGCGGCCAGCAGTAGCACGCCAGCGGATGTGGCGGCCAGCGTAAGGACCCGCACTGCCCGGTGCACGGCACCGGGACCAGCGGGCTGGGCGGTGGTGTCGCTCATGACCTCGGTCCTTCCTCCCGGGCCGGTCGCATGAGGCCGGCCTATAGTCGGAAGAGACGCTGCCCCGCTGCCGCCCGGTGCGCAGCCGGCCGTGCCAGGGCAGGCAGATGCCGGGGCACTGTCCACAGCGGCGGGGGACCAGCCGGCCACGCAGCCTCGCGATCGCGGCACTAGAGGAGACGATATGCCGTATTACCGGGTCAGCGGGGAAATTCCCGCAAAGCGCCATACTCGTTTCCGGCGGCCCGATGGGGGCCTTTACGCCGAGGAGCTGATGGGCGAGGAAGGCTTCTCCTCCGACTCGTCGCTGCTCTACCACCGGCACCCGCCTACCGCGATCGTGAAGAGCGAGGGGCTGGCCGACAGCGCCGCGGAAACGGCGCTCGCGCCGAATCATCCGCTGCTGCCCCGCCATTTCCGCACCCAGGATCTCCCGGCCGGCGGTGACCTGGCGCTCGGCCGTCAGGTGCTGCTCGCCAACGACGATCTCCGGATCAGCTTCGCCGCCGCCGACGCGGCGTCCGAGCTGTACCGCAACTCGACCGGGGACGAGGCCATCTACCTGCGCTCCGGGGCGGCCAGGTTCGAGTCGGCGTACGGGGCGCTGCAGGCGCGGGCCGGGGACTATGTCATCGTGCCCCGCGGCACCATCCACCGCTGGCTGCCCGAGCCCGGCGAGCCGGTGCACGCGCTCGCGATCGAGGCCCGGGGCCATATCCGGCCGCCGCGCCGCTACCTGTCGCAGACCGGGCAGTTCCTCGAGCACGCCCCGTACTGCGAGCGGGACCTGCGCGCCGCGGTGGGCCCGCTGCTCGCCGACGGCGAGGACGTCCCGGTGATCGTCCGCAACCGCGGCGGGCTGACCCGGCTGACGTACGCCTACCACCCGTTCGACGTGGTGGGCTGGGACGGCTGCCTGTACCCCTATGCCTTCAACATCGCCGACTTCGAGCCGGTCGTGAAGCGGACCCACGCGCCGCCGCCGGTGCACCAGACGTTCGAGGGCCCGAACTTCGTGATCTGCTCGTTCTGCCCGCGACCGCTCGACTTCGACCCGCAGGCCGTGCCGATCCCCTACAACCACCACAACGTCGACTCCGACGAGATGATGTACTACGTGGCCGGCGACTACTCGGCACGCAAGGGCTCGGGCGTGGACCTCGGCTCGATCACCCTGCACCCGTCCGGGTTCACCCACGGGCCGCAGCCGGGGGCGGTGGAGGCGGTGATCCGCGGCATGGAGCAGGGCCACGTCACCACCGACGAGACCGCGGTGATGATCGATACGTTCCGGCCGCTGCTGCTCGGCGCTGCCAGCGCCGAGGCCGAGGATCCCGAGTACCCGTGGACGTGGGCCAAGGCCGCCCGCGGCTGAGCGCCACCCGGCCGAGGAACCCCATGAGTGCGGCATTCAAGGGCATGGGTGCCCGTGGTTGCGGCATTCACGGGGTTGAGCGGGTTCGGCGGGCTGCGCTGGTGGCGCACGCGCCGCGCCGCGCTGGCGACATCCCGTAGCCTTGACCGGTGACCCTTCGCCTGCATGACACCGCGACCCGATCGGTGCGCGAGTTCACTCCGCGCGTTCCCGGCCAGGTATCGCTGTACCTGTGCGGGGCTACTGTCCAGGCGCCGCCGCACATCGGGCATATCCGCTCCGGCGTCAGCTTCGACATCGGTGTCCGCTGGCTGCGGGCGAGCGGCTACGCCACCACGTTCTGCCGCAACGTCACCGACATCGACGACAAGATCCTGCACATCGCGCAGCACGCCGGGATTCCGTGGTGGGCGGTGGCCGAGCGCAACCAGCGCGCGTTCAGCCGTGCCTATGACGCGCTCGGCTGCCTGCCGCCCGACGTCGAGCCGCGGGCCACCGGGCACGTGCCGGAGATGATCGTGCTGATGCGGCGGCTGATCGAGGCGGGCCACGCTTACCCGGCCGCAGGTGACGTGTACTTCTCGGTGGCCAGCTACCCGCAGTACGGGGCGCTGTCGGGCCAGCGGCCCGGGCAGATGCGCGCCGCCGACGACGTGGAGGGCGGCGGGCACAAGCGCGACCCGCGGGACTTCGCGCTCTGGAAGGGCGCCAAGCCGGGCGAGCCCAGCTGGGAGACGCCCTGGGGCCCCGGCCGTCCCGGCTGGCACCTGGAATGCTCGGCCATGTCCACCAAGTACCTCGGCGAGACCTTCGACATCCACGGCGGCGGGCTGGACCTGGTCTTCCCGCACCACGAGAACGAGCTCGCCCAGTCCCGTGCGGCCGGCGACGGCTTCGCCCGGTTCTGGCTGCACAACGGGCTGGTCCGGCTGAGCGGCGAGAAGATGAGCAAGTCCCTGGGGAACTCGCTGCTCGTGGACAGCATGCTCACCACGGTGCGGCCTGCCGAGCTGCGGTACTACCTGGGTCAGGCGCACTACCGGTCGCAGATCGACTACTCGGCCGAGGCCCTCGCCGATGCCGCGGCCGCCTACCGGCGGATCGAGGGATTCGTGACCCGCGCCATCGAGACGGCCGGCGCCGGACCGCCGCCCGCGCCCGCGGCGGAAACCGGGGGTGAGCAGCCAGGGACCGGGTCGCAGGCCGACGCCGGCCTGCCCGCCGTGCCCGCCGAGTTCGCCGCCGCGATGGACGACGATCTCGGCGTACCGCAGGCCCTGGCCGTGCTGCACGAGACCGTCCGGGACGGCAACGCCGCGATCGCGGCCGCCGACCAGGGGGGCACGGCCAAGCGGCTGACCGAGGTCCGCGCCATGCTCGGAGTGCTCGGGCTCGACCCGCTCACCCCGCCGTGGACGGCCGGCGCGGTCGGCCACGACCTGCTCGGCGTGGTCGGTGCGCTGGTGACCGTGGCGATCGAGCAGCGCCAGGCCGCCCGGGCCCGCAGCGACTACCCGGCTGCCGACGCGATCCGGGACCAGCTGTCGGCGGCCGGCGTGCTGGTCGAGGACACCGCCCGCGGCCCGCGCTGGGAACTGCGCAAGTGAGCGGCCAGGGCGGGGGCCGAGCCCGGTCTGGCCCGGGTGGCCGGACCAAGTCCGGCAAGCCGCGGCCGGGCACCGGCGGTTACGGCCGGCGAAAGCTGGCGGGCAAGGGCCCGACCCCGCCGGCCGAGCTGCGCCCCGGCCATCCGGCCCAGCGCAGTTCCGCGGGCGGGGCCGGGGCCGGCGGGCCTGGCGCCGGCGGGTCCGGCGGC
>JBKQSL010000033.1:0-28068 GCA_052143655.1 Streptosporangiaceae bacterium
CCCCGGGCGCGCTGTACGCTACTGGCGCGGCCTGGACGCGGGCTCCCGGCGGCAGCAGGCGAGGAGGCGGCAGTGGTCACCGCAATTGTCCTGATCAAGGCCGACGTCGCGCGCATCCCGGAGACGGCGGAAACGGTCGCGCAGATCCCCAGCGTCACCGAGGTGTACTCGGTGACCGGCGAGTTCGACCTGGTAGCCATGGTTCGGGTGCGCAGTCACGAAGAACTGGCTGAGGTGATTCCCGGCACGGTGAACAAGGTCGACGGCATCACCCACACCGAGACGCACATCGCGTTCCGCACCTACTCCCGGCATGACCTGGAGGCGGCGTTCGCGATCGGCTACCCCGAGCCCGCCTGAGCCCCGCCGCCGCTGAGCCCCCGTAGCCGGGCTCAGTCGCCCCGCAGCGCCAGCCGACGGCTCGCCGCCGCCCAGCGGACCAGCAGCTCACTGGCCGCGCCTGAGTCCACGGCGGCGGCGGCGCGGGCCAGGCCCTGTGCCAGCGCCGGGACCAGCCCGGCCGGGTCGGCCACGCCGACCTCGGCGGCCAGCGCGGCGGCCGCGTTGAGCAGCACGGTGTCGCGCACCGGACCGCCCTGGCCGCCGAGGAGCGCCCGGGCCACCGCGGCGTTGCGGGCCGCGTCGCCGCCGCGCAGGTCCTCCGGCGCCGACCGGCTGATGCCCAGCTCGGCCGGGTCGAGCACGGTCGCGCTGACCTGGCCCTCGTGCACGATCCAGACCTGCGACGGGCCCGTCGTGGTGAGCTCGTCCAGCCCGTCGCTGCCGTGGAACACCAGGGCCGAGCAGCCGCGGTCGGCCAGCACCCCGGCGAGCACCGGGCCCATCCGCGGATCGGCCACTCCGACCGCCTGGGCGGCCGGGCGGGCCGGGTTGGCCACCGGGCCGAGGAAGTTGAAGACCGTGGGCACGCCCAGCTCGCGGCGCGGTACCGCCGTGTGCCGCAGCGCCGGGTGGTACAGCGGCGCGAACAGGAACACGATGCCCGTCTCGGCGGCTAGCTGCTCGGTCGCCGCCGGCGGCAGGTCGATGACCACGCCGAGGGCTTCCAGCACGTCCGCCGCGCCGCAGGCGGAGGATGCCGCCCGGTTGCCGTGCTTGACCATGCGCGCGCCCGCCGCCGCGGCCACGATCGCGCCCATCGTGGAGATGTTCACCGTGCGCGACTGGTCGCCGCCGGTCCCGACCAGATCGACGGTACGGCCGGGGATCGAGATGGCGGCGGCGTGCGCCAGCATGGCCTCGGCCATGCCGCCGAGCTCGGCGGGAGTCTCGCCCTTCATCCGCAGCGCGATCCCGAACCCGGCGATCTGGGCCGGCGTAGCCGCACCCTCCATGATCTCGTTCATGGCCCAGGACGTTTCCGGTGCCGTCAGCGCCTCGCCCCGCACCAGCGCGGTGATCAGCGCGGGCCAGGAGGTTCTCGCGTCCACGGGCTCTCAGGCCGGGCTGACCGCGGTGCCGGCCGCCCGCTGGCGCATGAGGCCCGCCAGCGCGTTCGCCAGCGCCGCCGGGTCGATCGGGTGGCTCACCACCGCGTCCGCGCGCGACCAGGTGGCCAGCCAGCCGTCGTCGGCCCGGCCGACTACCAGCAGCACGGGCGGGCAGTCGTAGATCTCGTCCTTGGCCTGGCGGCAGACGCCCATCCCGCCGGCCGGCTGCGCCTCGCCGTCCAGCACCATCACCTCGGCGCCGCCCGCGTCCAGCAGCCGGATCAGGGCTGCGTGCGTGGCCACCTCGGTCACTTCGGCTTCCGGCACGTCCGGCGCGGGACGCCGGCTGATGGCGAGCCTGATCATCGCCCGGGTGTCGGCATCGTGGCTGTACACAACGACCTTCATGAAAAAGGATGGTACCGAGGTGGGGGGTCGGGCCGCGCTCCCCTACGCGGTGTCGTAATAATGAGTGGGTGGCGACAGCAGCAACCGAGGTGGTCCCGCGCTCCCCGGCGAGCAGGCCGAACCTTGTCAGCGTAGGGACAATCGTCTGGTTGTCATCCGAGCTCATGTTCTTCGCGGCCTTGTTCGCGATGTACTACACGATCCGCTCGGTCGACAAGGGCATGGGGAAGCCCTGGCCGCAGGCGCACCTGGACCTGGGGCTGGCGACTATCAACACCCTGGTGCTGCTGCTATCGAGCGTCACCTGCCAGCTCGGCGTCTTCGCCGTGGAGCGCGGGCAGATCCGGCGGTCGGCCAGCGTCTTCAACCCGGCGCGCTGGGGCCTGCGCGAGTGGTACGTCCTGACGTTCCTGATGGGCCTGTACTTCGACCTCGGCCAGGGCTACGAGTGGCTGGGCCTGGTACACGACCAGCACGTGACGATCGCCTCCAGCAACTACGGATCGGTGTTCTACCTCACCGAGGGATTCCACGGCCTGCACGTCGCGGGCGGCCTGGTGGCCTTCCTGTTCTTGCTGGGCCGGACGTACGCGGCCAAGCGCTTCACCCAGGAACAGCAGGTCAGCGCGATCGTCGTCTCCTATTACTGGCATTTCGTGGATGTCGTGTGGATCGGCCTGTTCACGACCATCTACCTGATCCACTGACACCGACGTAGGGAGAGCAGTGTCACCGAAGACAGCCAGGAGACGGCGTACCGTCCTGGGATACGCGGTCGTCGTGCTGACCCTGGTCATCGTCGGCGTCGGCTACGCCGCTGTCACCGGGACGAGCAGCCCGGCAGCCGCCTCGGCGCCGTCGGCCGCACAGCAGCGGCAGATCGCCCAGGGCCGCGACCTGTTCGATGCCAACTGCGCCACCTGCCACGGCTTCGACGCAGCCGGCCGGGACGGCATCGCGCCGAGCCTGATCGGGGTCGGTTCGGCGGCGGTGGACTTCCAGGTCAGCACCGGCCGGATGCCGCTGAAGGAAACCGGGGCCGAGGCGCCGCGCAAGCCGCCGGAGTTCAACCCGGTGCAGACCCGCGCGATGGCCGCCTACATCCAGTCGCTGGGCGGCGGCCCGGAGATCCCGACGGCTGCGCAGGTCAGCACCAAGGGCGCTGACGTGGGCCTGGGCCAGCAGCTGTTCATCGCCAACTGCGCGCAGTGCCACAACTTCTCCGGCGCCGGCGGTGCCCTCACCTACGGCAAGTACGCGCCGCCGCTGGTCCCGTCCACGCCGACCCAGGTCTACGAGGCCATGCTCACCGGCCCGGAGGCTATGCCGGTGTTCAGCGACGGCGTCGTCACCCCGAGCGAGAAGCGGGACATCATCGCCTATGTCACCGATGAGCGGTCGGTGCCGAACCCCGGCGGGTTCAGCCTGGGCCGCGTCGGCCCGGTGACCGAGGGCCTCGTCACCTTCCTCGGCCTGCTGCTGTTCATGGTGCTGGCCGCGCTGTGGATCACCGCGAAGCAGGGCAAGGACCGGCCGGGCGTCACCGGTCAGGCAGGGGAAACAGGGAAGGGCTCATGAGCGACACGCAGGCCGGCGGGCTCCCGGACGAGGAAGCACGCCGCGAGGAGGCCCGCCGCGAGGCCGGTCACCCGGCGGGACTGCCAGGTGGCGACGCGGCCGCGGAGGACGAGGCACGGGGCCCGCACCGGGTGATCGGCACCCCGCCGCCCGCGCAGGCGCGCACCATGCTGGCACCCGACAGCGACGAGTCGGAGCAGGCGCCGCGCGAGCTGCCCGCCGAGCCCGACGACCCGCGCCGGGCCAAGAAGGCCGAGCGGATCGTCGCCGCCTGCTTCCTCATCGCCATGCTGGCGGGCCTGGGCTTCCTAGTGTCCTACGCGGTCTTCCAGGTGCACACAGTCATCGGCGTGCTGCACTCGAACCTGGCCCTGGGCCTGACCATGGGCCTGTCGTTCCTGTTCCTCGGTATCGGCGCCACGATCTGGGTCCGGCACCTGATGCCGCACGTGGAGCTGGTCGAGGAGCGCAAGCCGCTGGCCTCGAGCCCGCAGGAGCGGGAGGAGTTCGCCAAGACGTTCACCGAGGGCGCCGAGGCGAGCCAGATCGTCAAGCGGCCGCTAGTGCGCCGCACGCTGATCGCCGCCACCGTGCCGGTGGCGGTCGCGCCGCTGTTCCTGCTGCGGGACATGGGCCCGCTGCCGCGCAACTCGCTGGACACCACCGTGTGGCGCAAGGGCATGCGGCTGCTGACCTATGCCAGCAACCGGCCGCTGACCCCGGCCGACTTCGACGTTCCCGGCTCGATGATCACCTGCGTGCCCGAGGGCCACCAGGATGACGAGAACGCGCTGGCCAAGGCTGCGGTGATCATCATCAAGTTCGCCCCGGGCGAGCTGCAGCCGCCCACGGTGATGAACTGGACCGTCAACGGGATCGTCGCCTACTCCAAGATCTGCACCCACCTGGGCTGCCCGGCGGCGCTGTACGAAGAGACCACCAAGCACATCCTGTGCCCCTGCCACCAGTCCACGTTTGACGCACCGCGGGGCGCGCAGGTCATCTTCGGGCCCGCGACGCGGCCCCTCCCGCAGCTGCCGATGATGGTCGACTCAAGCGGCTACCTGGCGGCCAGGGGTGACTTCCACGAGCCGGTGGGCCCGAGTTTCTGGGAGCGATCATGAGCAGCATGCTGGGGGGCGTCGGCGGCTGGCTCGACGACCGGTTCCGCGGCGCAGGCAGCTTCCGGCACCTGATGCGGAAGATCTTCCCGGACCACTGGTCGTTCCTGCTCGGCGAGATCATCCTGTACTCGTTCATCATCCTGCTGCTGACCGGCACCTTCCTGACCCTGTGGTTCCAGCCGTCGATGACCGAGGTCGTCTACCACGGCAGCTACACGCACCTGGACGGCGTCAAGATGAGCGAGGCGTACGCCTCGACCCTGCGGATCAGCTTCGATGTGCGCGGCGGCCTGCTCATGCGGCAGATCCACCACTGGGCGGCCGACCTGTTCGTGGCCGCGATGATGGCGCACATGCTGCGGGTGTTCTTCACCGGCGCGTACCGCAAGCCGCGCGAGGTGAACTGGCTGATCGGCATCGTGCTGCTGACCCTGGCCCTGCTGGAGGGCCTGGCCGGCTACTCGCTGCCCGACGACCTGCTGTCCGGCGCCGGCCTGCGCATCCTCGAAGGCGTGATCCAGACGATCCCGATCGTCGGGACCTACCTCGCGTTCTTCCTGTTCGGCGGCCCGTTCCCGGGCCACGACATCATCCCGCGGCTGTACATCATCCACGTGCTGCTGATCCCGGGCCTGTTCATGGCGCTGATCACCGCGCACCTGTTCATCATGTTCCACCAGAAGCACACGCAGATGCCGGACAAGGGCCGCACCGACCGCAACGTCGTCGGCGCTCCCCTGTACCCGTACTTCATGGCCAAGACCGGCGCGTTCTTCTTCTTCACGTTCGCCGCGCTGGCGCTGGCCGGGACGTTCGCGCAGATCAACCCGATCTGGCTGTACGGGCCGTTCAACCCGGTATCCATCTCGGCAGGCACCCAGCCCGACTTCTACATGGGCATGCTCGAAGGCGCGCTGCGAGCCATGCCCGCCTGGCAGACGGTGCTGTGGGGGCACACGATTGCCTGGAACGTGCTGATCCCGGCACTGCTGCCACTGGGCCTGGTCTTCACCGGGGCCGCGATATGGCCGTTCCTGGAACGCTGGATCACTGGCGATAACCGCGAGCACCATGTCAACGACCGGCCGCGGAACGCGCCGACCCGCACGGCGATCGGCATCTCCGTGCTCACGTGCTACGGCGTGCTGTGGATCGAGGGCGCCAACGACCTGTTCGCCGAGCACTTCGACATGTCGCTGTACAGCATCACCGAGGCCTCCCGGGTCCTGATCTTCGTGGGGCCGGCCATCGCCTACATCGTCACCAAGCGCATCTGCCTGGGCTTGCAGCGCAAGGACCTGCACTTGCTCGAGCACGGCGTGGAGACCGGCATCATCAGGCAGCTGCCCAGCGGCGAGTTCATCGAGGAGACCCGGCCGCTCACCGAGGACGAGCGGGCGGTCATCCTGCCCCGGCCGGGCATCCCGTCGCTGCCGTCCGGTGCGGACGGCGGGGACGAGGACGTGCCCGCGCCGCAGATGCGCGGTGCCAGGGGCAGGCTGCGCGCCCGGCTGCACAAGGTCATGGCCGAGGACGTGCCGCTGACCGAGGCGGCCGCTGACGGCCACGGGCACGGCAACGGCCACGCCATCGAGAGGCCCGCGCCGGAGGGCGAGGAAACCAGCGAGCACTACGCCGAGCGCGGGCCGGCACCGGCCGAGGAGTCATCCGCGCAGAGCGAGCTGTCCGGCGGCAGTTCCTGACCGCCAGCAGTTCCTGACGGCCCAGCACCGAACGGCATCCCAGTCCGGGCAATCGGGCCCGCCCGGGATGCCGTTCGCGTCTCAGCGAGCCGCAGAGCGCCGCGCCGGGCCGGTTGCACCGGGCCGCAGGCCTAAGGTCCCGGCCATTGCGACGATCGGCCCTGACTGCTTTCCTGCCGCCCGCCGACATTGGAAGTGTCGGCGGGTGCTGAGCCGCTTGTGCGCGCACCGCTCGGATGCGACCCGGCCGCACCCCCTGAGAAGTGGAAGGAGATCTTCCGATGCGTACCTATGGGCTGCATTTACTAGGGGTGGTCGCAGCGGCCGGGGCGCTCGCGGTACCGGGCCTGGCCAGCGCCGGGACGGCCATCGCCAGTCCCGCGGCGGCGGCCTTCCAGCCGGTTGCCGCCAGCTTCCGGTCCGCCGGCCATGGCGTCGTGCTCGGCGGCCTGGGCTGTTCCCGTGGCAGTTCGTGCCGGGCCCGGCTGATGGCCACCAGCGACGGCGGCGCCCGCTGGCACTTCGTCAAAGCCCCTGAAGTCCGCCTCTTCAACCCGGCCGGCAACCTGCTGCGCCAGGCGGCGCGGGTCAGCGGCGTGGAGTTCACCAGCAGCCGGAACGGGTGGCTCTACGGCCCCGGGCTCTGGGCCACTCATGACGGCGGCGCGCACTGGCAGCGGATCCGCCTGCACGGCATCATGCCCGCCCTGGGCGGCGGCGTGCAGAGCATGGCCGCCGCGGCGGGAACCGCGTATGCCGTGGTCTCCCCCGATCCGTACCACGCCAGGCCGCAGGAGCTGTTCACCAGCCCGGCCAGCCGCAATGCCTGGACCAGGGTGGGCCACATGACCGGCAACCCGTTTGCGGTGCTGGCCGTGTCCGGGAAGGCCGCCTGGTTCGGCACGAGCAGTACCACGGCCGGAACCCTGTGGGCGACCCCGAACGGCGTGCGCTGGCATCGCTATCCGCTGCGCTGCCCCGGTGACACCACGCTGAGCGGCATCGCCGCGGCCAGCCGGTCGCATGTCGCGTTCCTGTGCGTGTACTTCCAGGGCATGTACCACTCGGTGAAGTACGTGCTGCGCTCGGTCAACGGCGGCCGGACTACCCGAGTGACCGGCCGGGCTCCGGTCGCTGGTGACGCCTACGGCGGGATCGGCGGGTTCGCCGTGCCGCCGAACCGCAGCCGGGTGATCGGCATGACCGTCGTCACGCCGGGTCTCAGTTACGTCTACCGCTCGGCTACCGGCGGGAAGACCTGGACCGAGGTTCCCGTCAGCGGCACCAGCGGCGGCGTGGGCCTGAACTCGCTGTCCTTCCCGAGCCGGACGGACGGCTGGCTAGTGGCGGGCTACCCGCTGCACCAGCTGATGCGGACGGCCAACGCGGGCCGCAGCTGGCACCGCGTTGCCTTCTGAGCTGCCTCCCCGGTGAGCCATGCCCCGGTCCTGGCCGGGGCATGGCTCGTCAGTGCGCGTAATGACCGCGGTAGTACTCAAACACGAACCCTATCGCGGACAGCACCACGGCCAGGAATCCGATGAGGAACAGCCACCAGCCGACGGCCACCCCGAATGCGGCCGTGGCGGCGGACAGGCCGACGAACAGCGGCCACCAGCTGTGCGGGCTGAAGAAGCCCAGCTCGCCGGTGCCCTGGTAGATCTCGCCTTGCTTGCTGTCCTCGGGCCGCGGCGGCAGCCGCCGTCCGGTGAAGGTGGCGTAGAAGCCGACCAGGAACGCCAGGCCCACGGCCAGCGCGAGCGCGGTCGTGCCGGTCGGGTCGTGCGAGAGATTCCAGTAGACCAGGTCAGTCATAGCGAAGAACACCGCGCAGCCCAGGAACAGGTACCCCTCAACCTTCATGACTCACCTCTGCCGTGCTCGCGGCCGGCCTGGCCGGCCCAGTTGCCAGCCGGGCGGCGTGCCCGCTGCAGCGCCGCCGGGCCTTCCTGCTTGTCACTTGCCCGCTCCGACATCCTGCCGCTCCTCGGCCGACCGTCCAGCCTTGATGTGCGGGTAGTGCAGGTCGAACGCGGGCCGCTCAGAGCGGATCCGCGGCATCGACGTGAAGTTGTGCCGCGGCGGCGGGCACGAGGTGGCCCACTCCAGCGAGTTCCCGAACCCCCACGGATCATCACTGGTGACCCGCTCGCCGTACTTCCACGTCTTGTACACGTTGTAGATGAAGATGAACGTCGACGCCCCCAGGAACAGCGCCCCCACCGTGGAGATCTCGTTCAGCGTGGTGATGCTGCCGGGCAGGTCCGGGTAATTCGCGATCCGCCGCGGCATGCCCTCGACGCCCATCCAGTGCTGCACCAGGAACGTGGCGTTGAAGCCGATGAACACCGACCAGAAATGCCACTTGCCCAGCCGGTCATCCAGCTTCTTGCCGGTCCACTTCGGCCACCAGAAGTAGAACCCGCCGAACATGCAGAACACCACCGTGCCGAACAGCACGTAATGGAAGTGCGCCACCACGAAGTACGAGTCGCTGACCGCGAAGTCCAGCGGCGGCGACGCCAGGATGATCCCGGTCAGCCCGCCGAACAGGAACACCACGAGGAAGCCGACGATGAACAGCATCGGCGCCTCGAACGTCAGCTGGCCGCGCCAGATCGTGCCGACCCAGTTGAAGAACTTCACCCCGGTCGGCACCGCGATCAGGAACGTCATGAACGAGAAGAACGGCAGCAGCACCGCGCCCGTGGTGAACATGTGGTGCGCCCACACCGTCATCGACAGCCCGGCGATCGCGATGGTCGCGCCCACCAGGCCCTTGTAGCCGAACAGCGGCTTGCGGCTGAACACCGGGAGGATCTCGGTCGCCACCCCGAAGAATGGCAGCGCGAGAATATAGACCTCGGGATGGCCGAAGAACCAGAACAGGTGCTGCCAGAGAATCGCGCCGCCGCTGGAGGCGGTGAACACCTGGGCGCCGAGCTTGCGGTCAATCTCCAGCACCAGCAGCGAGGCGGCCAGCACCGGGAAGGCCAGCAGCACCAGGATCGAGGTCAGCAGGATGTTCCAGGTGAAGATCGGCATCCGGAACATCGTCATGCCCGGCGCCCGCATGCAGAAGATCGTGGTGACGAAGTTCACGCCGCCGAGGATCGTGCCCAGGCCGGACAGGGTCAGGCCGACGATCCACAGGTCCGCGCCGATGCCCGGCGAGTACAGCGAGCTGGTCAGCGGCGAGTAGGCATACCACCCGAACGCGGCGGCACCACCCGGCGTGAAGAACCCGAACATCACGATCAGGCTGCCGAACAGGAAGAAGTAGTAGCTGAGCAGGTTGAGCCGGGGGAAGGCGACGTCCGGCGCGCCGATCTGCAGCGGCATGATCTCGTTGGCGAACCCGACGAACAGCGGGGTCGCGAACATCAGCAGCATGAGCGTGCCGTGCATGGTGAACAGCTCGTTGTACACCTGGTCGGACACCACGTGGTTGTCGGGCCCGAACAGCTGAATCCGGATGATCATCGCCATCAGCCCTGCGATCAGGAAGAAGATGAACGACGTGATCAGGTACAGGTGCCCGATGACCTTGTGGTCCGTGGAGGACATCCAGTCCGCCAGGATCGAGCCCTTGCGGTACGGCCGGGCGAGCGGCTCGGCCTCCGGTGCGGCGACCGGCTGGTCGATCGTGGTCACTGGGCACCCCCGGTTGCGTTCTGATGAGCCTGCTGCGCGTGCACCCACGCCGTGAACTGGGCGGGCGTGACGATCTTGAGCTCGAAGAGCATGCGGCTGTGGTACAGCCCGCACAGCTCCGAGCAGTGACCGTAGAAGGTGCCCGTCTTCGTTGGCGTCACCTGGAAGTGGTTCGGGTGGCCGGGGATCAGGTCCCGCTTGAACTCAAACTCCGGTACCCAGAAGGAGTGGTCCACGTCTGCGGACACGAGGTTGAACCGGACGTTCTTGCCCGTCGGGATGACCAGCAGCGGCAGGTGCTGCTCGTTGCTGGGCAGCGCCGGGTTCCACATGTTGCCCAGCTCGGTCACCATGCTCGGCGAGCCCTTGACCGGGTACTGCGGGTACTGGAATTCCCAGCTCCACTGGAAGCCGGTGACGTTAACGACAACCTGCGGATGCGGGGACAGCGCGTCGATCCGGTTCTCGTCCCGGGCGGTGAAGTAGAACAGGACGCCGACCATGATGAACGGCAGGACCGTGTACATGACCTCGATCGGGAGGTTATAGCGGACCTGGTCGGGCAGCTTGTCTGAGCGCTTGCGGTGGAAGATGACCGCGTAGACGATCAGGAACCAGACGATGATGCCGACGATCCAGGCAGCCAGCCAGGCGCCCTGCCACAGGTGCAGGGTCACCTGGCCCTGCTTGGTGACCGGCGGCAGCATTCCCATCCGGGTGAATGCATTGGACTGGCAGCCCGTCGCCAGCAGGGCCAGGCCTGCGAGCAGGATCGCGCGCGGCGCCCAGCGCCGGGCTCGGCGCGGGTCATTCCCGCGGCGCGGACACCGATCCCCCTGCGACGGGGACTCTTCCCCGCGGCGCGGGGCACTGCGGATGGGACTCACAGCTACGCCTTCCCAGCGGATCACGCCCGGCTCCACTGGCCGGTGGTTGCTCGTCCTACAGCCTGTAGTAGCCACGGTACTTCCTACAGCCTGTCGTGGAAACAGTACAACGTCAGGCCCCGTCAGGTCCGGCGGCCCCCGGCACAGGCCGCTGACATGCCGCGGCGGCGGGAGCCGCGGGACCTGTACGCCGTTCGGGCTGGCATCGCCGGGCGGTTGCATGGCACTGTCAGAGCATCAGGAAAAATGTGTTGCCGGAGCAGATCCCGCCTGGAGGTAGCAGCGTGACCCCGTCGCAAGCCGGCCCGTCCGCCCGCCAGCCGTCCGGTGTGCCCGGGATGGCCGCAGCGCTGCCGCCGGGAGCTGCAGGCGGCCTGCCCTCGGCGCTCACCATCGACGCGCTCGGCAAGAAGTGCCCGATACCGATCATCATGCTGGCCGAGCGCATCCGCGAGGTGGGCATCGGCCAGATCGTCGAGGTGCTCGCTGACGACCCGGCAGCCAAGACCGACCTGCCCGCCTGGTGCCAGATCAAGTCGCACCGCTTCATCACGATGACCGAGCTGCCGGTCGGCTGGTCGTTCCTCGTAAAGCGCTGTTACTGACCGGCGCTGTTACTGACCGGCGCTCACTGACCGGCCCGCACCGGCCGACGCTGCCCGTCAGCGGCGCTGCGGCTCGTCGCGCTCGCGATCGGAATCCACCGGCCGGAACCGGTCCGCGAACCGCGGATCCGATTCCCACCAGGGCTGCTGCGTCACCGGGGGGGCGGCGGCCGCCGCCCGCTCTCCCGCCGCCCGCTCCCCTGCAGCCTGCTCCCCTGCAGCCATCCCGTCGGCCACCCGCCCTCCGGCGGACGCTGCCAGGGCTGCATCCCTGGCGTCCAGCTCGGCGTCGACCTGCGCGGCCTCGGCTTCGTCCTCGCGGATCAGCTGGATCAGCTGGGCCGCCAGGAACGGCAGGCCGACGATGTCCCCGAGGATCCACAGCACGCCGCCGCCGATGACCTGGTCGGTAGCCAGGCTCGGCCCCCACGGCCGGGCCAGCGCGTGGTAGTAGCCGCCGGCGATCAGGTTGGTATCCGCGATCACGGCGAGCCCGAGAATCGCGTCGCCGACCACCTCGGCCCCGGTGATCCACAGCGAGACCAGGTACGAGTACGCCTTCGGCACCGGGTCGACCCGCAGTAGCGTCCAGAAGAAGACCAGGCCCGGCAGCAGCAGGGTCAGGTAGGTGAGCTCGCGCACCGCGGTGGAATGGAATCCGGCCTCATACCAGCCGGTGAAATACATCAGGAACGGGGTGACGACCAGCACCATGGTGGTGATCGCGGGGAACGTGAGCACCCGGGCCGAACGGCTGCCGATCACTGCCTGCAGCCGGGCGCCGGGCCCAGGCAGCGCGCTGATCAGCAGCGTCAGCGGGCGGCCCATGGTCAGGAACAGCGGCACGACCAGCAGCAGGAGGATCGTCTGCACGGCCCTGGCGTAGAAGAGCACCGGCTGGTAGACGCCCACCCACGACATGGTCGCGATCACGCCGAAGCCGAGCCCCAGACCGCAGAACGCGATCGACCGGCCCGCCGGCCAGCGGCCGGACCGGCGCACTCGCCGCACCCCGGCCAGGTAGAGAACACCGAGCACGGCCAGGACCGCCAGCGCCCACGGGTCGAGCATCCACTGCGTGAACGCCTGCGAGATCGTCAGCTGCGGCGGCCCCTGATATCCGGATGCCAGCACGCCTGCCATGAACCTCACGCTACCCGCGCGGCCGCCGCAGCCTTGCCCGGCCCCCGGGCGACGGCCGTGCTCCGGCACCTCAGCAGTGGTGGCCCGGCACCTCAGCGGTAGTGGCCCGGCACCTCAGCGGTAGTGCCGGGCGATCTCCTGAGCCGGGCCGGCCCCGTAGGCCGTCTCGAAGCGGTCGGCGAATGGGCCGGGCTTGAGCGAGTACTCCTGCGGGCCGGTGGTCTCCAGCGCGTGCACGGCCATCATGTTGCCGAGCTGCGCGGCCCGCTCCAGGCTGAGGTCCCAGCCCAGCGCGGCCAGGAAGCCGGCCCGGAACGCGTCGCCCGCGCCGGTCGGCTCCACCGGCCGCACGTCCGGAACCGGCGGCACCATGATCGGCGGCTCGCCGGGCCGGTCGACCCGCGCCCCGGCCGAGCCGAGCGTGGTCACCCGGACGCCGACCTGCTCGATCAGCTCCTGCGCGCTCCAGCCGGTCTTGTGCTCGCTGAGCGTCGCCTCGTATTCGTTGCTGAACTGGTAGGCCGCGCCGTGCAGCAGGTCGCGCACCTGCTCGCCGTCGAGCCTGGCCAGCTGCCAGGAGATGTCAGCGGCAAACGGGATGCGATGCTCGCGGCACTGTGCGGCGAAGGCAAGCATGGCGTCCGGGTCGCCGGAGCTGATCACCACCAGGTCCACCTGGCCGGCCAGCCCGCTCAGGTCGATATCGATGTCCTCGCTCATCGCGCCGGGATAGAACGAGGCGATCTGGTTCATGGCGGCGTCGGTGGTGCCGACGAACCGGGCCGTATGGTGCAGCGCCGACCGGCGCACCCCGCTGCAGTCGACGCCGTGCCCCTCAAGCCAGCCGCGGTACTCGGCGAAGTCACTGCCCGCGGTGCCGACCAGCAGCGGCCGCAGGCCCAGGCAGCCCATGCCGAAGGCGATGTTGGCGGCCACCCCGCCGCGGCGGATCTCCAGCGTGTCGACCAGGAAGGACAGGGCGACCTTGTCCAGCTTGTCCGGCATCAGCTGATCGGTGAACTTGCCGGGAAACGTCATCAGGTGGTCGGTCGCGATCGAACCGGTCACGGCTATGCGCACGGGGGCTGTCCTCACGGGCGAAGGTCGGCGGGCAGAATCCGGCAGCGCCGGCTGCAGCCGGCGCTGCCGGATGAGCCCGGCGCGCGGGGGCAGTCCCCGGGGGAACCGCGCGCTCAGCGGCCCGCAGCGGCGGGATCGGTCAGTGGAAGGAGTCGCCGCAGGCGCAGGACCCGGTCGCGTTCGGGTTGTCGATCGTGAAGCCCTGCTTCTCGATCGTGTCCACGAAGTCGACCGTGGCCCCGCCCAGGTAGGGCGCGCTCATCTTGTCGGTCACGACCTGCACGGCGCCGAAGCTGGCAACGACGTCGCCGTCGATGTCCCGCTCATCGAAGTACAGCTGGTAGCGCAGGCCGGAGCAGCCGCCCGGCTGCACGGCGATCCGCAGCCGGAGGTCGTCGCGGCCCTCCTGCTCCAGCAGGTTGCTCACCTTGGCCGCAGCGGCCTCGGTGAGGATCACGCCCTGCGTGGTCGCCTGGTCCTGAACTGTCATCAGCATTAGCTCCCGAGCTCAGCAGCCACGCCCGGTCGGCACGGCCATCACATGCACTGTCAACGATAAGCCCTGCCGTGTCATTCCGGCCGGCCCGCAGGGCCCGTGACGGCCGCAGACGGTCAGGCGGCGAGCCGGCCCGCTACAGGCCCTGCTCGCTTACAGGCCCTGCTCGCGCACGGGCGTTGCTCATTACAGGTCCCCGCTCACAGGCCGGGCGCCCCCCAGACGGGGAACCAGCGGGCGAGATCGGGCTCGACCTTCAGGTCGTCGGTCAGCACGCCGCGGACCTGAAGCTCCAGGGCGTTGTCCCGGCGCTCACCCGGCTGCGGCGCGAACGGGTAGAACGAGCCGCGCTTGTACAGGTAGACCAGGCCGAGCGGGCGGCCGCCGTGGTCGCGGAAGGGCAGGATCGTGCACAGCAGCTGCGGCCCGAAGCCGCCGGCCTCCAGCGAGGAGTTCACCGCGTGCAGGTCGGTGACCAGGCCGGCCACGTCATCTGCCGAGTGCCGGACGACCAGCCAGGTGAAGCCGTAGGAGTCCGCGGACATCTCCACCGGGGCGGCGTCCTTGCCCATGCTGAGCAGCTCGCGGATCTCGGACTCGATATCGCTGAACGCGCGGCCCTGCACGGCGCGGAAGCAGACCGAGCCGGTGCCGGTCGGGCTGAAGTCCGTCGCCGCCTGCATGGTCAGGCTGGCCGACGGCAGCGCGAACAGCGCGTCGAGGTTCGGCGGCACCGGCTTGGTCCGGCCGAGCAGCGTATCGAGGAAACCCACCTGCCTACCTCCCGTGCCAGCGGGCCGCTCCGGCCGCCCGCCGATGGCTAGCGGCTCAGCTGCTGACCGATCTTGTCGAGCTGCTTGAGCCGCTTGTCCAGCGACGGATGCGTGGAGAACAGCGCGGACAGCGTCATCTCCCCCGAGCGGCGGGACAGCGCGGGGGTGAAGTAGAAGGCGTTCAGCGGCTCGGCCGCGCGCAGGTCCCGGGTCGGGATCCTGGCCATCTCTCCGGTTACCTTCACCAGCGCGCTGGCCAGCGCGGCCGGCTGCCCGGTCAGCAGCGCGCCGGACCGGTCCGCCGACAGCTCGCGGTACCGCGACAGCATCCGGATCAGCAGGAAGCTGATCGCATAGGTCACCATGCCCACCAGCATCACGATCAGCATGATCGGCAGCGCGTTCTGGTTGTTGCCGCCGCGGCCGCGGCCCCGGCCGCCGCCGCCGCCGAACAGCTCGGAGTAGAACGCGAACCGGACCAGCAGGGCCGCGATGATGCCCAGGAACGAGGCGATCGTCATCACCGCGACGTCCTTGTGCGCAACATGCGACATCTCGTGCGCGAGCACGCCCTCAAGCTCAGCCGGCTCCAGCTTGCGCAGCAGCCCGTCGGTGACGCAGACCACCGCGACCTTGCTGCTGCGCCCGGTCGCGAACGCGTTGGGCACGCTGGTGGGCGCGATCGCCACCCGCGGTTTGGGCATGTCAGCCAGGGCGCAGATGCGGTCAATGATGCCGTGCAGCTCGGGGGCCTCCTGCGGGGTGACCAGCCGGGCCCCCGCCGTGCGCAGGGCGATCTTGTCCGACCAGTAGAAGGACACGAAGCCCAGGCCCACGCCGAACAGCACCGCGATGACGACGTCCGCGCCAGCGCCGGCGCTGGCCCCGTTGCGGCCGCGCGCATAGATGTCCAGGACGAAGAACAAGGCCACCGCGAAGGCCGTGAACACCAGGCCAAGCAGGAACATCGTCGCGCCCATCCGGGCAACCAGCCCGGGATCGGACGCGTAGCGAGTGCGCGCCATGTACGGCGCCTCCCTTTCGTTGCGGCTCTTCAGGCGAGCCGTCTACCTCATTACACCGCATGGGCCGACGTGGGCGGGACCAGTGGGCGGGACCAGAGGCAAAGCCTCCCTGGTCCCTCCCGCACCGGCTGGTAACCGGTACCGGCGGCCATCCAGCACAACGGCCGGCCGGTCATGCTCGTTCCCGCCGGCCGCGGGTGGTCAGCCCAGGGCGTAATCGGCAGCTGTGCCTGGCTGGACGGCCTGCTGCGCCGCATGACTCGGGCAGCCTGCCCGGCTGCCCGGCTGTGTGCTGCCTGACTGGGCGGCGCCGCGAGCCGCCGCAGCCGGTCACTGCCGGGGGGCCGGGTCAGCCGGGGATGAGCCCGTCGGTCAGCAGCTTTCGGACCTCGGCCATGCTGGCGTCAGCCCGCGGCAGGATCAGCCCCGACGGTTCCAGCACGTCGGCCTGCACCGGACTGCCCACGGCCCGGATCCGGCCGAGCAGCGCGTCCAGCGCAGACCGGAAGCCGCTCTCGTCTCCCTGCTCGACCGCCGTCTCCAGCGCGGTGTCCAGCACGTTCAGCTCGGCCGCGGCCGAGTCTTCGAGCTCGAACTGCCCCTCGCCGAGAATCCGGACGATCATTTCTGCTCACCCGCCTGCGCCTGATCGGCGGCCTGAGCGGGCTGACCGGCCGCGGTGCCCGGCGCCGTCCCTGGCGCGCCCTCCAGCTCCTTGGGCGCCTCGCCCTGGCCGAGCTCGGTTTTCAGCGCCTCCAGCTCGGCGTCCACTCCCCGGCTGGCGCCCATCCGGTCCAGCTCCGCCTGGATGTCATCGCGCGGGCCGCTGACCACGTCGTCTAGCGCGCCGGAGGCCATCAGCTCGTCGATCGCGCCTGCCCGGGCCTTCATCTGCTCGGTCTTGTCCTCGGCCCGCTGGATCGCCAGGCCCACGTCGCCCATCTCCTCGGAGATGCCGGTGAACGCCTCGTTGATCCTGGTCTGCGCCTCGGCCGCCGTGTAGGTCGCCTTGATGGTCTCCTTCTTGGTGCGGAAGGCATCCACTCTGGTCTGCAGCCGCTGCGACGCCTGAGTCAGCTTCTCCTCCTCGCCCTGCAGCGAGGCGTACTGCGTCTGCAGGTCGGTCAGCTGCGAGGTGAGGCCGGACTTGCGCACCAGCGCCTCGCGGGCGAGGTCCTCGCGGCCGGCCGCCAGTGAGTCACGCGCCTGCCGGTCCAGCTTGTCCGAGGACCGCTGCAGCTGGTTCATCTGCAGCTCCAGCCGCTTACGGGAGGTCGCCACGTCGGCGACACCGCGGCGGACCTGCTGCAGCATCTCGAGCTGCTGCTGGTAGGAGTAATCCAGAGTCTCGCGCGGGTCTTCCATCCGGTCCAGCGCCTTGTTGGCCTTGGACTTGAAGATCAGCGATACCCGCTTCATGACGCCCATAGGCGCGACCATCCCCTCATCACGTAAGTCGCTGCGCCGCCGCGATGCGACGCTCCGCGGCTGGCACCGCGCGGCTAGCACCGCCACGCCGGGCCGCGGCCGGCGGGGCACGGCGCACAGGCGGCCTGCGGCCGCTGATGCTGGGCTCCAGCCTACGACGGCCTGACGCCTCAGTCATCACGAGCCGGATCACCGCGGGCCGCGGCCGCGGCGGCCTGGCCCGGCCCGGCACACAGGCGGTATTGACGGGCTTGTCCCGGTAGGCTGGTCGGGTGTTCCGACGACGCGCCAGCGGCGCCCCTGACGTGCTAGATCCGGCCGCCGCGCAGGCGCAGACCAGCGACGAGGCGGCGGCTGCCGGCAGCCCCGGCCGGACGCCGGCCAAGGGCCGGCCCACGCCCAAGCGCAGCGAGGCGGAGAAGCGCCGCCGCGAGCCGTACAACGCCCCCAGCGACCGCAAGGCCGCCTACCAGAAGACCAAGGAGCGCGACCGGACTGCCCGCCAGCAGCGGGCGGCGGCGATGCGGCGCGGCGAGGAATGGGCGCTGCCGCGCAAGGACCAGGGCAAGGTGCGGGCACTGGCCCGGGACTACGTGGACTCGCGGCGGACGCTGAGTGAGTACTACCTGTTCGCGGTGGCGGCGCTGATCGTACTGCTGTTCGTGCCCGGCCTGCGGCAGACGCTGGTCGTCGACTACGTGGTGCTCGCCGTGCTGGTGGTGCTGGTCGTCGAGGGCTGGCTCACTGGCCGCCGGGTGCAGCGGCTGATTCAGCAGCGGTATCCGGGCGAGACCACGCGCGGGGTGCGGATCTACGCGGCGATGCGCAGCACGCAGATCCGCAAGATGCGGATGCCGCCGCCGCGGGTCGGCCCCGGCGACAAGATCTGACGCCAGCCGCCGGGCCGGGCCGGGCCCGCGGCACCGTCCCGGCGGCCGTTTCCCGGCGCGGGCGCCTGGTTAGAGTTGTGCCGCATGGAGCATCGTCACCTCGGCCGCACCGGCCTGAAGATCAGCGAACTGGCTTACGGGAACTGGATCACGCACGGCTCGCAGGTCGAGGAGGCGGCGGCCGCCTCCTGCGTCGCCGCGGCGCTGGATGAGGGCATTACCACTTTTGACACCGCCGACGTGTACGCCGGCACCCGGGCCGAGGCGGTCCTCGGCCGGGCCCTGCACGGCGTGCGCCGCGAGTCCGTCGAGATCTGCACCAAGGTCTACTGGCCGACCGGTCCGGGGATGAACGACCGGGGCCTGTCCCGCAAGCACATCATGGAGTCGGCGCACGCCTCACTGCGCCGGCTGCAGACCGACTACGTCGACCTGTACCAGGCGCACCGCTACGACCATGAGACCCCGCTGGAAGAGACCCTGCGGGCCTTCGACGACCTGGTCCGCCAGGGCAAGGCGCTGTACATCGGGGTCTCGGAATGGCGCGCCGAGGAGATCGCGGACGCCCTGCGGATCGCGGGCGAGATGGGATTCGACCGGATCGTGTCGAATCAGCCGCAGTACAACATGGTCTGGCGGGTCATCGAGGCCGAGGTCATGCCGCTGTGCGAGAAGGAGGGCATCGGCCAGATCGTGTGGTCGCCGATCGGCCAGGGCGCGCTGGCCGGCAAGTACCTGCCAGGCGCGGCGCCGCCGGCGGGCTCGCGGGCTACCGACCAGTCCGGCTCGGCCTTCATCTCCCTCTTCCTGGGCGATGACCTGCTCACCCGGGTGCAGCAGCTGAAGCCGGTCGCGGACGAGGCGGGGCTGAGCCTGGCCCAGCTGGCGATCGCCTGGGTACTGCAGGACCCGAACGTGTCGGCAGCGATCATCGGCGCGACCCGGCCCGAGCAGGTCCGCGAGAACGTCAAGGCGTCCGGAGTCCGGCTGGAGCCGGAATTGCTGCGCCGGATCGACGAGATACTCGGCCCGGTGATCGTCCGGGACCCGGCGCAGACCGCGAGCCCGCCCCGGCGCACCTGACCGGGCCGGGACCAGCGGCTGGTGCGCGGTGCGCTGGCTGCCCGGCCTATTCCGCGGCGGGCTGCAGGCTCATCGGGCCGTAGACGGTCTTGTCGTCGTCCAGCAGGGTGACCTGATCCACACCTGACTCCAGCAGGTCGCGCCAGTTCTCGCCGAGCCAGCTCTCCGCGTCGCCCTGGCTGGCGAAGGTCTCCCTCGGCAGCCCGCGTGACACCGGTGCCGTACCGTCTTCCTTCTCGTACTGCCAGCTCCAGCTCATGCTCCGCCTCGGTGTTCAGGGCCGCGGTGACTAGGATTGCGCCGGTTCAACAGGTGGCTCATCGTAACCGCTGGGCCGGCCCGGGACGGGATGGGGATGCGCGTTCGCTTGCTGGGCACCGGCGGCGCCGACGGCTGGCCGGCGCCGGGCTGCCCGTGCGCCTCGTGCCGCCGCGCCGCGCTGGCGGGCGGCCGGCGCGCGCCTGGCGCGGTACTCGTCGACGACGCCGTGCAGATCACTGCCGGACGGCCGCCGCGGCCGGCCCGGGACGCCCTGGCCCGGGACGCCCTGGCCCGGGACGGCACCTTCAGCGCGCGGCCGGATGCGGGCGGCGGGGCTGGCGGCCACGAGATCCGGCCGGTGCCCGGCGGCTGGGACATCACCAGCCCGGACGGCGCCCGGCTGCTCGTCGCCGCCGGGCCCGGCGCGCACCCCGCGCCGCCCGCGGCCGCGCGGCCCTACGACATCGCGCTGCTCGACCTGCTCGGCGACCCGGCCCAGCTTGGCGCGCTGCGCGCCCGCGGCCTGGTGCACGAGGCCACCGCCGTGGCCGCGTTGTGCGCCGACCACCGCGTCACCTCGGCGGCCGAACTGGCCCGCCGGTGCGCGCTCTGGGGAGCCGCTGTGCCCGCCGACGGCCTTGCCCTGACCGCGCCGGACTCCGCAGCCGACTCCGCAGCCGACTCGGCGGCCGACTCGGCGGCCTGCCCCGCGGCGGGCCCCCGGCCGGACCGGCAGGCCCGGGGCCGGACGCTGGTGCTGGGCGGCGCCCGCTCGGGGAAATCCCGCGAGGCTCAGCTGCGGCTGGCCGGCGAACCGGGCGTGACCTACCTGGCCGCCGGGCCGTGGACCGACGCGGCGGCCGCTGCCGCGGATCCGGAGTGGGCCAGCCGGGTCGCGGCCCACCGGGCGGACCGGCCCGCGCACTGGCGCACGGTAGAGAGCAGTGATGTGGCGGGAATGCTGCGTTCTGGCTCTGATGCACTGCTCATCGACGGGATCGGGACCTGGCTTGCGGCCGTGCTCGGCGAATCGGGGGCCTGGGATGCACCGGAGGCCGGGCCTGACGGGGCCGGCGCATTCGCCCGGGCCAGGCGGCAGGTCGCCGACCGGGTCGAGGACCTGGTCGCGGCGTGGCGGGAAACCTCCGCGCTTGTCGTGGCAGTCAGTGACCAGGTGGGGTCGGGTATAGTGCCCGCGACCAGGTCCGGACGGCTGTTCCGGGACCAGCTCGGCTGGCTGAACCAGCGGCTGGCAGCCGAATCCGAGCAAGCCGTGCTGGTCGTAGCGGGCCGGGTGACGACCTTGCCGAGTTGACCCATAATCGTTACTAATCGCGGTTTCGGGGCGCGAACGATACAGCTTGGTGCCCGGAAACTGTAAAGTTCTAGGCTCCGGACCCCAGGACCGGGCCCCGGGGCGGCGGGCAGCGGCGGTGCCGCTGGCTACGCCCCCGTGACCAAGGTGGTGACGACATTGACGCGTGTTGTCGTCGTCGGTGACCTGATGACGGACACCGTCGCTCACGCTCACCTGGCGCTGGCCAGGGGCAGCGACACGCCCGCGACGGTGACCATGCATGGCGGCGGCGCGGGCGCGAACATCGCGGCCTGGCTGGCCGTCGATGGCGCCGAGGTAGCCTTCGTCGGCCGCCGCGGCGCCGACATCGCCGGCCGGAACCGGGACATGGAGCTGATGGGCTATGGCGTCGACGCCCGGCTCGTGATGGACCCCGAGCGGCAGACGGGTACCTGCGTGGTGATGGTGACCCACCGCGGCGACCAGACAATGATGTCCGACCCCGGGGCGAACGCGGCCCTGTCCCCCGATGACCTGCCCAAGGACCTGTTCACTCCCGGCAGCCACCTGCACATCTCCGGCTACACGCTGCTGAATGAGGGTTCCCGCGAGGCGGGGCTGGCTGCGTTCGACTACGCGCAGCGGGCCGGGATGAGCGTCTCGGTGGACGGGGCGTCGTCGGCGCCGCTGGAGCGCCTGGGCGCCGAGCCGTTCCTGCAGATGACCAACGGCGCCACGCTGCTTTTCGTGAACGCCGACCAGGCCCGCGTGCTCACCGGCCGGGATGAGCCCGAGCAGGCGGCCCGCGTGCTGAACGCCTGGTACCCGCAGGTCGTGATGAAGCTCGGCCCGGATGGCTCGATGTTCTACGCCAATGGTCGGCACGACCCGGTCCGGGTCCCGGCCCCGCCGATCGAGCGGGTGGTGGACGGCACCGGCGCGGGCGACGCGTTCTGCGCGGGATTCCTGCCTGCCTGGCTGGACAAGAAGCCGCCCGCCGAGGCGCTGGTCAGCGGCAGCCGCCTGGCGGCCCGGGCAATGAGCATGGTCGGCGCCCGCCCGGCGCTCTAGCGGGCCGGCAGCTGACCGGGGCACGGCCGGGAGTCGGCCTGGCCGGCGCGCCTGCAGGCTTGTCAGCTAGAGAACCGACGCCGGCATCGGGTCAGCCGGTCAGGCAGGAGGCGGGCCAGGCTGCCTCAGCTTGGCCCGGATCCGGTCAGCGTCCGGATGGTGCAGGTCATCCAGGATCGCGAGCGCCTCCTGCCAGGCAGCGCGAGCCTGCCCCGGATTCCCGGCAGCGTGGCCGACGTCACCGAGGTGACCGAGGGCCTCGGCCAGGCCCCAGCGGCCGCCGCTCCCGCGATGCAGGTCAGCTGACTGCTGGTAATAGGCCGTCGCATCGGTGTAGTTACCGGCCTGCTGATGGGCATAGCCCAGGCTGTCCAGCGCGCTGGCCACTCCCTCCGTGCTGCCCAGGCCGCGGAATAGTTCGAGTGCCTGCCCGCAGCAGCGCAGTGCCTGCTCGTGGTCCCCGAGCACGGCATGCAGCCAGCCGGCCGCGTTGAGCGCCATGGCCTGACCATTCCGGTCCCCGGCGGCCGTGTAGGACGCCAGCGCCTGCTCGGCCTGGCTGAGCGCCTCGCCATGCCGGCCCTGGAAGCTCAGCGTGATGGCCAGTGCGTTGTGCGTCTGCGCCTGCCCGGCGTAGTCGGCACGCTCGGCGTACATATTCAGCGCCAGTTCCAGGTGCTCATGCGCCTGTTCGTAGCGGCCGACCTGGGCGCTGGCGTAGCCGAAACGCTGATGGGCAGCGGCCTGCGCCTGCCGGTCACCCAGTCGCTGCGCGGCGGCTAGCGCAATCTGCTCGGTGGCCACCCGGTCGTGCCAGCGGCCCCGGAAGTCCAGGAACCGGGACAGCGCCCACGGGATCTGCCACGCGTAAGTGTCGAAGCCGTCCTCCAGTGCCCGGCCGGCTGCGGCCATGAGGACCTGGCTCTCGGCCTCGAACCAGGCCAGGGCCTGCCCGCTGTCAGCGATGTGCTCGGGCTCGGCGCCTGGCTGCAGCGGTGCCAGCGCGATCGGCCTGCGAGCGGGATGCAGCAGCAGCGCTGCCGAGTGAGCCGTGTGCAGGTAATGATCGAGCATCCGGCCGGCGGCCGCATGCCGGTCAGCCTCGCTGTCTGCTGACTGAGTCAGGTCGGCGGCGTAGGCACGGAGCAGGTCGTGGCAGGAGAACCGGCCGGGAACATGCTCGGCCAGCAGGTTCACCCTGGTCAGCTGGCCAAGCCTGCGGCGCGCCTCAGCCAGCGGCAGGCCGGCCAGGCTGGCCGCGGCAGCGGCGGCGATGTCCGGGCCGGCGTGCAGCCCGAGCAGCCGGAACAGCCGCGCCGCGGGGGCGTCCAGCTGCTGGTAGGACCAGGAGAACACGGCCCGGACATTCGCGGCCGCGTGCCCGGCGTCCAGCGCGTCCAGCCGCACGCGGGCATCGCGCAGGTCGGCTATCAGGGCCGCCAGGCCGAGCCCTGGCTGGCTGGCGATGCGAGCGGCGGCGATGCTCAGTGCCAGGGGCAGTCGCGCGCACAGCCGGATCAGCTCATCTGCGGCGCGGGGGTCGCCGTCGACCCGTTCCGGGCCCAGGTGGCGGGCCAGTAGTTCCCGCGCCTCGGCGACGGCGAGCACATCCAGGGTCAGCGGGAACGCGCCCTCGACGGCAACCAGGCTGGTCAGCTGGCTGCGGCTGGTCACGATCAGCAGGCAGCCGGGGCTGGCCGGGATCAGCGGGCGGACCTGATCGACGTCTCGTGCGTTGTCCAGCAGCACCAGCACCCGCTTGCCTGCCAGCACGCTGCGGTACAGGGCCGCCTGTCCGTCGAGGCCAGCCGGGATCCTGGCTGGCGGCACGGCCAGTGCGTCGGTGCAGAGCCTGATGGCCTCGGCCGGGGTCACCGGCGGCCTGGCGGGCTGGTAACCGCACAGGTTCACATACAGCTGGCCGTCTGGGAACCGCTCGGCTACCTGCTGCGCGAAATGCAGGGCCAGCGTGGTCTTGCCGATCCCGGCGGTACCGTCGATGACTGCGATCACCGTCATCTTGCTCGCCTCGGCCGCCTCGGCGGCCAGCCCGGCAAGTATCTTGAGTGCCTCGGCCCGGCCCGCGAACAGCCGCGTTGCAGCAGGCAGCTGTCTGGGCACGACGTTCTCCTGGGCCGCTGCCGCAGGGCGCTGGCCCGCAGCGGGCGGCCTGCCGACCGTCGGCGCGGAGCCGGGCAGCTCGTCTCCTGCCGGGAGCAGGAGCGCACTGTCGTTCTGCAGGATGCGCTGGTACAGCTGCCTGAGCTCAGGACCGGGATCGATGCCGAGCTCGTCGACCAGGACGTGCCGGACGTCCTGATAGGCGGCGACGGCGTCGGCCGTCCGGCCACTGCGGTAGAGGCTCAGCATCAGCTGCGCGTGGAACTGCTCCTGCAACGGGTGGTCCGCGACCTCCTGGCGCAATTCCGCCACGACCTCATCGGGCCGGCCCAGGTGAAGATCGGCGTCGACCCGCGCCGCCAGCGCCCGCAGCCGCTGGTCTTCGAGGAGGGGGACTTCGCGGTCCCGCAGCAGCTGCGAGGGCACGTCGGCGAGCGGCTTGCCTCGCCATAGCCCGAGCGCCTCCCGCAGCAGGTCAGCTGCCTGCGCCCAGGCCCCGGCCTCGGCGGCCGCATGGCCGTGCCCAGCGAGCGCGCTGAACGCGCGGACATCAAGCTCGCTGTCGGCCACCTTGATCAGGTAGCCAGGCGGCTGCGTCTTGACCAGGTGGGCACCAGCCGGGCCCAGCGTCGACCGCAGTCGCTGAACGGCACTGTGCAGGGCGCCCCGCGCGCCCGCCGGCGGCTGGTCCTCCCACAGCATCTCGGCAAGATCGTCCAGGCTGACCACTCGCCCGGCGCTGAGCAGCAGCACCGCCAGCAACACGCGCTGCCGTGGCGCCGACACGGGCACGAGGCGCGTGCCGTCGCGGACGACGAGCGGCCCGAGTAGCCCGAAGTCCATGCCCCCGCACCTCTTCCCGGCAATCTGCGCGCTGTGCCGAGTGACACCGGCGGATCGCGGTGACACTGCGATAAGACCGCAGATTACCCGGCGCGGAAAGCGAAGGTCTCGGTCACGAAGGGCCAGAACGCGATGGCCGGCCGGCAGGCACGAACTAGTGTCCTGCTCATGCGTGCACGAACTGGTTCGGCACGGGCGTGCTCTGGCTGGCCCCGGCCGACCCGGGCCCGTTCCGCGCGCTCACCGAGCGGGTCTTCGCCGCCTTCCGCTTTTCCCCCCAGCGAGGGCCAGTACGGGCCCGGCCGTGCCTGACTACCTGGAGCGGCTCTTCTCGCTGCGCGGCCGGGTCGCGATCGTGACCGGCGGCAGTTCCGGCATCGGCCTGGCCATGGCGCTGGCTCTCGGGCAGGCCGGGGCCGACGTCGTGCTGATCGCCCGCCGTGAGCCGGCGCTGCGGGACGCCGCGGCCGAGCTCACCGCAGCCGGCTGCGCGGCCGGCTGGGTCAGCGCGGATCTCGGTGACCGGGCTGCCCTCGACCGGGCCGCGGCGGCCGCGGCGCAGCCCTTCGGCGAGCCGGACATCCTGGTCAACTGCGCCGGGCTGAACCTGCGGCCGCCGCTCGCCGAGCTTACGATCGCGCAGTGGGATCAGCTCGTGGCCGTGAACCTGACCGCGCCGTTCCTGCTGGGCCAGCGGTTCGGCCCGGGCATGGCGCAGCGCGGCTACGGCCGGATCCTGAACGTGGCGTCCCAGCAGGCGCTGCGCGCGTTCGGCAACAGCGGCGGTTACGGGGCAGCCAAGGGCGGCCTGGTCTCGCTGACCAGGTCACAGTCGGAAGCGTGGGCCCCGCGCGGGGTGTGCTGCAACGCTCTCGCTCCCGGCTTCGTCGCCACCCCGCTGACCGCGGAGGTGGCCGCCGACCCGGTGCGGTCAGCGGCGCTCGCCGCCCGGACCATGATCGGGCGCAACGGCGAGGCGGCTGACTTCGCCGGCGCCGCCGTGTTCCTGGCCAGCTCGGCCAGTGCCTACGTGACCGGTCAGGTCATCTGCGTAGATGGCGGCTTCTCGGCGACCTGAACGGCGCGCCGGGCGGCCTGACGGGCGCTACCACTGCCGGACGGGCACAATGACGGCATGGCCAGACGCACCACCACAACGCCGCCGCCCGAGGACTTCGAGGAAAACATCGTTGACATCGACGTCACCGATGAGATGCGCAGCAGCTTCCTCGAGTACGCCTACTCGGTCATCTACCAGCGAGCCCTGCCGGACGCCAGGGACGGGCTGAAGCCGGTCCAGCGCCGGATCCTGTTCCAGATGAGCGAGATGGGGCTGCGGCCCGACCGGCCGCACGTCAAGTGCGCCCGGGTAGTCGGCGACGTGATGGGCCGCCTGCACCCGCACGGGGACAGCGCGATCTACGACGCACTGGTCCGGATGGCGCAGCCCTGGGCGATGCGGCTGCCGCTGATCGACGGGCACGGCAACTTCGGCTCGCTCGGCGGCGATGACGCGCCGGCCGCCTACCGTTACACGGAGGCCCGGCTGGCACCGCCGGCCATGGAGATGGTCGCCTCGCTGGACGAGGACACCGTCGATTTCATCCCGAACTACGACGGCCAGATCCTGCAGCCCGAAGTGCTGCCAGCCGCCCTGCCGAACCTGCTCGTCAACGGGGCCGCCGGGATCGCGGTGGGGATGGCCACCAACATGGCGCCGCATAACCTCGGCGAGGTCATCGCGGCGGCCCGGCACCTGATCGCGCACCCGGATGCGGACACCCAGACGCTGATGCGCTTCGTGCCTGGCCCGGATCTGCCCACCGGCGGCAAGATCGCCGGCCTGGACGGGATCCGGGAGGCGTACGAGACCGGCCGGGGGACGTTCCGCACCCGGGCCAGCGCCCGGATCGAGCAGGTCACGCCGCGCCGCACCGGGATCGTGGTCACCGAGCTGCCGTTCGGCATCGGCCCGGAGAAGGTGATCGCACGGATCAAGGACCTGGTCAGCGCCAAGAAGCTCGCCGGGATCGCCGACCTGAAGGACCTGACCGACCGGCACCGCGGGCTGCACCTGCTGATCGAGGTGCGCAGCGGCTTCCACGCCGAGGCCGTGCTGGAGGAGCTGTACCGGCTCACTCCGATGGAAGAGACGTTCGGCATTAACAACGTGGCCCTGGTTGACGGCAAGCCGCGGCTGCTCGGCCTGCGCGACCTGCTGGAGATTTACGTCGGGCACCGGCTGGACGTGGTCCGGCGCCGCAGCCTGTTCCGCCGGGCCAAGCGAGCCGGCCGGCTGCACCTGATCGACGGCCTGCTCATCGCGCTGCTGAACATCGACGAGGTCATCCAGGTCATCCGGGCCAGCGACGACGCCGCTGCGGCGAAAGAGCGCCTGATGACGGTGTTCGACCTGTCCGAGGTCCAGGCCCAGTACATCCTGGACACCCCGCTGCGGCGGCTGACCCGCTTCGACCGGCTGGAGCTGGAGCGCGAGCGGGAGACGCTGCAAGCCGAGATTGCCGAGCTCACCGAGATCATCGACTCCGACCAGCGGCTGCGCGAGGTCGTGTCGGGCGAGCTGGCCAGCGTGGCCGAGCGGTTCGGCACGCCGCGGCGCACGGTCCTGCTGGAGGGCTCGGGCGTGCAGCGGACCGCCGCGGTGCCGCTGGAGGTCGCCGACGAGCCGTGCACTGTGCTGCTGTCCTCGGCCGGCCTGCTGGCCAGGACCACGCTTCCGGCCGAGGCGGACGACGGCCCCGGGCCGCGCTCGGCGCACGACGTGATCGTGGCGTCGGTGCCCGCGACGGCGCGCGGCACCGTGGGGGTGGTTACCTCGGTCGGCCGGCTGATCCGGCTCGGGGTGCTGGAGCTGCCGGCCATTCCGCCCAGCGCCCACTCCCCCGGCCTGTCCGGCGGCGCGCCGGTCAGTGAGTTCGTCGGCACCGAGCCGGGCGAGACCGTGGTCGGCCTGGTCGCGGCCGACGCGGCTGGGGCCGGGCTGGCGCTCGGGACCGCCGCCGGGGTAGTCAAGCGGGTCAGCCCGGACTATCCGCAGCAGGCCACCGACTTCGAGGTCATCGCCCTGAAGGACGGCGACCGGGTCGTCGGCGCGGTGCAGCTGCGCAGCGAGGACGAGGACCTGGT
>JBKQSL010000034.1:0-17651 GCA_052143655.1 Streptosporangiaceae bacterium
CCGGGACATCCTCACCGAGATCAGCCAGGCCAGCGGCCCGCCCGGCCACGCTGACCTCGACCGCTACCTGCCCAGCCGCGCTGCCCACCACCTGCGCAAGGTCCTGGTGGCCGACTCGATCCTGCCCGATCGTGACGAGCGCCTGGCCGGACTCGAACGATGGGCCGCCCAGAAAACCAGCAATGTCGAGGATCCCGCCGAGCAGCGGATCGTCCGCAGTTTCGCCACCTGGCACCATCTGCGCCGCCTGCGCGGAGACTCACAGCGGCAGCACATCACCGCCGAGCAGTCCGATTACGTGCACAACGAGATCCGCGCCGCCCTCAAGCTGCTCACCTGGCTACGACCTGCCCGAACCCCTCGGCGAGCTCGTCCGCCAGCTCCTCGACCGAACCCACGGCCGGGCAGCCGCCGCCCGCGCCGAGGATCAGCCATGGGCCTTCCCGGGAGGAGCTCCGGGTCATCCGCTCTCCACCGCCCAGCTCAAAGTCCGCCTCGCACGCCTGGACATCCACGGCCGCTCCGGCCGCAACACCGCCCTCATGGACCTCGCCGCGAAGATCCCCCCGGTCGCGCTCGCCCGGCTGCTCGGTATCAGCATCAGCACCGCAGGAGCCTGGGCCGACCGGGCAGGAGGATCACCAGCTGCCTACGCCGCGAAGGTCTCGCGCAGGGGGTCATTCAGCAAGTTCTGATACCGCTGGTTACCAATATCGCCGATGAACCGCAGCGTGGCCAGTTCCCGGATCAGGTGCTCGTCGGCTCCGGGCTGGGCGGAGAAGTCGTAGTCGTCGATCGTCCACGGGGCGGCAGGGCGGCGAAGTGGAGCCGGGAGGCGAGCTTGCGGGCCGCGGTCGCGTCGGCCTCGATGCCCATGAGGCGCGCCCGGATCGCCCCGGCCTGGCCGTCCCGGCCCCGGGACGCTCCTGCGGCGCGGCCGGACTGGGCCGCGCGGGCGACGCTGACCGCGTCCAGCGGATCGGACTTGCCCTTGCGGCGCCGGTCCTGCCGGTCCGAGCGGTCCACCTCGACCACCCGGATCCCGGCCGCGGCGATGTGCCGGGCCAGCCCGGCACCGTAGCTCCCGGTCCCTTCGATCCCGACCAGGCAGACCGTGCCGAAGCCCTGCAGCCAGCCAGGTATGCCGGCATAGCCCGCCGGCGTCGCCGGGAACTCCCGCACGCCGAGCAGACCGCCGGTCCCGTCCAGTGCGGCGGCGACATGAGCATCGGCGTGGGTGTCCACGCCACCGGTCACCGGGCGCGCCTCATCTACGATGGTCAACGCCATCCCTTTCGCCGTTAAGGGATGGCACGCACCCGCAGGCCGCCGGACTGGGAACCCTGGCCTCTTGCCCAGGCCAGGCAGCACCGGGACGGCACCGCCGGCAGGTGCCAGGGGAACCCGGGGCCCGGCCGGCAGGTCGTTTCGAAAGACAACCAGCGGCGTCAGCCGATTAGCAGGTCAGGCCGGGACCCAGGCCACCGGCCCTACGGCCGAAACAGGCCAAACCCGCCGGAAGCAGGGCCGGGGACCGCAACACCCACATCCTCCCTGCCGAGTATGGGTCTCTATGTGTTCAGTAGGTTTATCTCCTGGGAGCGGCCGCAGATAGTCAAGTTCCGTACGAGCTGACCGTCGCCGCTGGCCGTAGCGGGCGGAACTCGGGGACCGTCGACAGCTGTCTGGCCAGCTGGCAGTAGGAGGCCATCACGTACCGGCATGCTAGGGCGTGATCGCGATGGGCCCGGGACCGTACCCGACCTTGATCGGCCCGAGTGCGGTGTTGGTCCTGGTGCTGATCGGGATTACGAAGCCGCGTAGAGCGTGTCCCTGGCTGGTGGAGCGGTCCCGGCTCACGTACGCGGTCTTGCCGTTCGGGGTGATCGCGATGTTACTCAGGCCGCTCCCGACGCTGATCGGCTTGAGCATGGTGTTGGTGGCGGTGCGGATCGGGATCACCGAGCTTGCGTAGAGGATGTAGGCGGTCTTGCTGTTCGGGGTGATCGCGATGGTGATGGAGCCGGCAGGCCCGACCTTGATCGGCTTGCCGGGCCTGTTGGTGGCGGTGCTGACCGGGGTCACCGTGGCAGGCCGGGAGCTGGCGGCACTGTCTGGTGTTGTCCCGCAGTCTGCCCGCATGATGCAGCCTGTCGGGCCCGAACCGGTGCTGGCGACATACACGGTCTTGCCGTTCGGGGTGATCGCGACCGCGTCGGGCCACTGCCCGACTCTGATCGGCTTGCCGGCCTTGTTACTGGCGGTACTGATCGGGGTGACCGTGTCGCCAGGCCGGTAAGGGCCGCTCTCGGTAACGTAGGCGGTCTTCCCGTTCGGCGTGATCGCGATGGGGCTGTCGCCCCACGCAGTCCCCGGCTTCCAGACGATCGGCTTGAGCGCGGTGTTGGTGGCGGTGCGGATCGGGGTCACCTTGTCGGAATCGGAGTTGTAGGCACACAGCGGATGGGTCAGCGGGATGGAGCAGTAGGAGACGTAGGCGGTCTTCCCGTTCGGGGCGATCGCGATGTAGCCGGCGCCGGCCGTGCCCTTGATCGGCTTGAGCGCGGTGCTGGTGGCGGTGCTGACCGGGACTACCGAGCCGCCGGCGATGACGTAGGCGGTCTTCCCGTCAGGCGTGATCGCGATCTGGCCGGGCGCGCTCCCGACCACGATCGGCGTTCCGGCCTTGCTGGTGGCCGTATTGATCGGGGTCACCTTGTTCCCGTAGCTGTTGGCGACGTAAGCGGTCACCGGCCGCGGCGGCCCCGCCGCGCCGGCGGGACCAGCCCAGCCCAGGCCCGCTAAGGCCACGCACCCCGTAACGGCGACCGCACCAGCAGCGCGCATGATGGCTGTTCGCATCGGAATATCACTTCTTTCCAGCCGCCGGGACCGATGAGGGCAGATGTCCTGGCGGTAGTGGCCAGCAGCTTGTCCCGGTGCCCGCGTCCGCGCGGGAATTCGCGCTCGCTGACCACGACCTGTTCCCGCCAGGCCAGGCAGCACCACCGCAACCGCGGCAGCGCCGCGCTTGCTCGTCATGCTTGCTGCGGCACGGGCGGCCAGCCAGTGCCAATGGTCATCAGCACAGCAGGCCTTCGGCCGCAATCGCCTGTACGCCACGGCGGCTACCGCGCAACCCGGTGTGCCACCAGTGCCGACAACCTGAAGTGCCAGCACTACCTGGCCAGCGCACCAGAACGACCATTCGGAGCGCAGCGCAAGCCGTCACTTGACGGTGGAGCCGCCGATCATATCGGCGGGAGTGCACGCTTCGCTTTGGGCCACGATTTGATTACGCAGCGTGCGGCGGGCCTCGTGCGTCTTGGCGGCCCGAGCGGCTATGCGCTGCCTGGATGAGGCGTGACGTGCCGCTGGGCCGGCTGAGGTTAAGATCTGCCAGCTGCGCGGGGACGTCCAGCGCTACGCTCGGCGGGTCGCAGGTATGGCCGGTTCCGGCTTGGTTGCCCCCGCGGCGTGCCCGGCGGGCAGGAGGCCGGGCTGGCAGTGTTTGCCCGGTTGGTGAGGAGCCCGCATGCGACGGCATCAGGTCACGATCCCGGTCATGGCATGCGGCACCGCGATCTTGCTCGTGGCCTGCGGCTCGTCGTCTTCGTCTTCATCGGCCGGGCCGGCTTCGTCGTCGAGCGGCCCTGCGGCCAGCCCGTCGTCCCCGGCGGCGTCGGCTTCCGCGGCGGCTGGCAGCTTCGACTCCTGCACGGTTGTCACCCGGGCCGAGGCGGCCGGCGCGCTCGGCCAGGCGGTTACCTCCGGGGTGCTCGGGAAAGCCACCGTCGAGGGTGGCCTGGCCTGCGTCTTTTACGGGCCGTCCGCTCCCAGGCCACGAGTCCCGGACGTGGCCCAGCCGGACTCGGTGCGAGTGGTGGTGGTCCACGGCCCGAAGGCCCTGACCTGGTACCGGGACTACAAGTCCAAGGTCAGCGCCCAGCCGGTGGCCGGTTTCGGCGACCAGGCCTATTACGACGGCTACGCCTCGCTCAGCGTGCTGAAAGGTGACTATTACCTGCGGGTCGCCGTCGCGCCCGCCGGCGCCCCGCCATCCCTGGCCGCCGAAAAGCAGCTGGCCAGCGCCATCTTGCCGAAGCTGTAACCAGCGACGCCAACCGCCGCCGCTCACATCGGCGGGTCCGGGCGCGGGTCGGTGGCGGTGACTCGATCGCGCTCCGTGATCAGCGCTTGAGGTGCGGCCTGACGCCTGCCAGGCTCGCAGGCCCGGCGGTGTGACGGCGGCGGAATTCACGATCAGGCCGATGACGGCAGCGGACGCGCACGTGGTTGCGGCGTGGCGGTAGCGGCCCCGGCTTCGGCCGGCGGCTCAGCGGGCGGGTTGGCGGACGTGGCGCTGTCGTGTTCGGACATGGATTGTTCTCCTTCGGTAATCGGGCCCGGGCGAGGCCGGGAGGTCTTCGCCTGGCGGGTGTCAGGCGGCCCGGGGGCCGGGCTGGCCGGGGTGCAGGGGGTCGCCGTCGAGGGTGACGGCAAGGTCGCTGGCGGGCGGTGTCGGTCTTGGTGGTGATCTCGATCAGCAGGCCGCCGGCGTGCGGGTCCTGGCGGATGTACACGGTGGTGTCACCGGCCTGGGCACAGGCCACCGGCCAGCTCTGGGCGGTCTCGGTGGCGCTGATCTCGATATCGCACACCCGGACCAGCGGCCGCCCGGCCCGGGCCAGCACCAAGGCCAGGTCGGCGGCCAGGTCACCGGCGGGCAGGGCGGGCCAGCGGCTGAGGATGGCGTGGATGTCGCTGACCGCGGCGGTGTCGCTGTAACCGGGATCGGCCAGCGGGCGCAACGGCGTGACAGTACGGGCAGTCATCGCAGGAACCTCCAGGCAAGAGCGGGAAATGAGAACCGGCCCCGCCCGCGGAGGGGCGAGGGCCGGGAACGGCGGGGAAATGGCGGTCAGCCGGCGGCGGCCAGGTCGAGCGCGCGCAGTGCCGCCGACTCCATCTCCCAGGCGGCGTCGGGGCCGGCCTGGGCCTGCGCGGCGCTGGTGACCGCGTGCAGCACCCCGCCGGCGGTCACGTCACCGCCGCGGATGAAGTGATCAAGGATCGCGGCCTGCTGGCCGTCGGTGAACCGCAGCTTCCGGCCTGCCATCCGCACCGTCGCCGCCGGGTCGGCCACCGGCCGCCCGCTCGATCCGGCGAAGAGCCTGCGCGGCGTAGCCGGGATCCAGGAACGTCCGGACCGCGTCGGTGGTCCTGGCCGTGATCAGGGCCAGCGTCTTGTCCTGGGTATTGCCCGACCAGCAGACCACGCCCTCATCGTGCCGCTCCCCCAGGTGCACCGCGCGGATCGCGTCCTTCGTGATCGTCATCCCGTTCCCGCAGACCCGCACCACCAGCCGCGGCGTCAGCGTGAACGCCCCGCACCCGGTCTCGGAATTAGTGATCACGAACCCCGAGAACACCACCGGGCTCTCCGCGCCCGAGGCGCCGGTGAACGGGCTGCGGCACCCCGCCAGCAGCGCCGGGGCCAGCGTGGCGACCTGCTCGCAGGTCACCCGCACGTACATCCGCTGCCCGGTCAGGTCACACTGGCCGGCCCGCACCGGGTACCCGGCCGCCCGGACCCCCTCCAGCGCGGCCATCAGCACATCCAGATTGTCGATGATCTTGTAACCGTCCGACAGGAACGCCCGCACCGCCCCCGGCCCAGGCCCGCCGGACGGGCGCAGGCAGCGCAGCAGGAACGACCGGCCGTCCCGCCCCAGCCAGCCGTTGACATTCGCGTCGTACAGCCCCGGATGCTCGCCGCGCAGCCGCCGCAGATAGCCGGCCGGGATGCCCAGCCTGGCGGCCAGCCCGCCATCGCACACCTCGGCCGGCCGGTACTCCCCCGCACTCAGCGTCACCCCGTCCTCGCGCAGCACCGGCACCGACCCGTCAACGAGCAGCGACCCGCCCCGCGCCCGGATCGCGGCCGCGGGCGCCACGATATCGAGCTTGCGGGCCTGCTGGTCACGCAGCAGCCCGGCCAGATCCGCCAGCGTCGCATGCGGCACACGCCGCGGCGCGGCAGCAACATCAGCAGTCATCGAACCATCCTTCCTCTCGTACCGATGGACAAGCCCGGGCGGCGCAGGGCCTCCCGGCGGACGGGCAGCACAGCGCTGCAAGGAAAGCGACCGCACACCGGGTGACCCCGGGGGCGGGCAAGATGTTTTCCCCGCCGGGAAAAGATCTCTGGCCGCTCCCGGGGCGAGCACAGCGAGAACCCGGTTGCGGAAGCCGACGCCGCAGCGCACGCTCGCCCGCCCGGGAGGCCCCGCCCGGCACCCGCCGGCAACAGCACCCGCGCCCGCACCCGCCCGCGGCACGGTCTTGCGAACCGCCAGCAAGCGCGCAACCGCTGGGTTCGCCTGCCGGCCAGCAGGGTCAATAAGCCACGGAACCGATTACGAAGAGCAAACCGATCTTTTCGGAAAAGCGCCGCCAACCAGCGCATATCGCCGAATAGGCGCGGCTACCGGTCGAGAACCGCGGCCCGGCCAAACGGCGCAGAACTTCCCATTCTGGCGGCGTGTAATGCGCATTACATTTCCAGGGTTCTTGAGCAGCGGGCATTGTGCGGACGGATGGCCGGACGCAAAATAGGCGCGCTCCGGTCGGCACCTGTCCTGTCCTAGCCAGGCTCCTTTCGCCCGCGAGCCGCTGTCCCGGCCGAATTGGCCAAGGCACCGGCCGGACGGCTCCTGCTGCGTTAGGCCCGGGTTTCGCGGATGCGAGGTACCTGTCCTGGGCGAGCCCGGCGCCCAGGGCTTCACAGCAGGTGTCTGGTCTGTTCTGCGTGCCAGGAGATGCCCATCGCCTCGAACCCCTTCACCGCCTGTTCGAGCAGCGCCCGGTCGCTGCGGGCGATGCCGAGCGCGCGGAGCGCGAACGGCTCGGCGAGCGCGCCCTGCTGCAGCCATTTCGGCGCTTCTGCCTCGATGCGGTCGCGATCGCCGAGCGCGGCGAGTGCGTCCAGGAAGGTCGGAACCGGCTCCCACTCCCAGTCGAAGTCGGCCGGGGTGAGTTCGGCGAGTTTGCCGGTCTGCTGCCGGGCCAGGGCCAGGCGGATCCTGGGCGGCTCGAACCAGCCCTGATACCATCGGTCGCCTTCCATGCCGAGCCCGTCCGCTTTGGCCTCCAGCCGACGGGCGTCGTCCTCGTCGCCTGCCTGCGCGCGGCCGACCGCGCAATTCAGCAGGATGGAGACGTCCAAGCAGCAGGGGGTGGCCGCGGCCAGGTTGGCGTCCACCGCCTGCTCGGCCTCGGCCGCCAGGGCCCCCACTTCGTCCCACCGCCCGGTCACGCTGGCCAGTATCAGCTGCCAGCCCGCGGCGTGCACGCGGTGGTGCGGGGTCAGCCCGGCCGCGGTCTCGGTGGCCTGCGCGCTGGCCCGTGCCGCCGCGCCGAGGCGGCCGGATTTCAGGTATGTGAAGAACGCGCCCATGAGTGCCGTGGAGCAGACGTCGGGATTGGACAGCCCAGGAAGAAGCTCCATCACGTCATTCATCAGGGTGAGGGCCCGGTCGAAGTCCCTGGCGAAGACGGGCCACCAGGCGATGTTCTCCAGCACTGTGCAGCGAAGCTCGTTGTCGCCCAGCCGTTCGGCGATCGCCAGGGCCGAGCGCGCGGCGGCTTCCGCGGCGGATTCGTCGTCGGTGTAGGACAGCGCGGCGAGCGCGTGGCCCTGGGTGAGGGAGCCCTCCTGGGCGAGGTCCAGGGCCTGCTGGATCCAGCCGTCGACGAGGGTCATGTCCGGCTGCTGGACCCACATCCCGGCCCGCAGGTTCGTCTGCAGGGCGAGGTCGGCGTAGATGTCCGCGGAGGGACCGCCGATGTCCAGCGCTTTCTGCATGGCCTGCCAGAAACCCTGGCCGTCGTATTTGAGGGCGCAGGCCTGGCCGATGCGCTGCCAGATGCCGGCCTGCTCCCGCGGGTCGCTGTCCAGGCTGAGGGCTTGGTGGAGCAGGGCCAGGCCCTGGTCGATCTCGTAGCGGCCGATGGCCAGGTCCGCGGCCCGCCGCGACCACAGCACCGCCTTGGCGCGCAGCGCCTCGGCCTGCTCCTCCCGGCCCGCCCAGGCCAGGTCGAGGTCTTCGGGAGCGACCGCCGCGGCGTAATGGTGCGCCAGCAGCGGCGCGTGCTCGGCCTCGCCCCTGCCGTGGCGCTCCAGCCACTGGGCGAAGCCGGCGTGCAGCAGCGCCCTTTTCGCCTTGAGCAGGCTTTGGTAGACGACCTCGCGGGTCAGCGCGTGCTTGATCAGCCACTCCCGCTGCCCCTCGATCGATGACTGAGCTTGCGGGAGCACGAAGGCCCGCTCCTGAAGCACGCCGAACTCCGGATCAGCTTCCTCGACAAGCTCGCAGACCGGGCCGCTCCAGAACACCCGCCCGATCACCGCGGCCGTCTGCAACGCCGCCTTCCCGGTCCGGGGCAACAGGTCGATGCGCCCGGCCAGCACGGCCTGGACCGTGTCCGGCACGAGGAAACCTGGCGGGAGCTCACCGAACGACCAGCCGCCGTTGCGGCGGGCGAGCACTCCCCGGTCTGCCAGCGTCGCGATCAGCTCCTCAGCGAAAAACGGGTTCCCCTCCGCCCGCTCCGCGACCAGCTCCCGGACCAGGGCGGGGCAGTCGGCCCCCAGCAGCGCGTCAGCCAACTGCTCCGCCTCCGCTGCTGGCAGCGCCTCCAGCCGCAGCAGCAATGCCCCGGCCGACCCGGCCCAGCCCGGACGCTGATCAAGCAATTCGGGCCGCGCGGTCACCACCAGCAGCAGCGGCCCGGCCACCCGCTCGGCGAGCATCTGCAGCAGCTCACACAGCTCATCGCCGGCCCAGTGCAGGTCCTCGACCAGCGCAGCGACCGGCTGCTCGCCGGCCAGCTCCTGCAGGAAACCCACCCACGACGTCCGAATCCGGTCCCGCACGGTCAGCGGGTGCATGCCCTCCGGCGGCGCCACGCCCAGCGTGAAGCCCAGTCCCTCGCGGCCAGCCACCCGCTCGGCGGCCACCTCCGGCGGATCGCTGTCCAAGATCCCGAAGTGCTCCTTCAGCACCTCACCCAGCGGCCAGTACGTGATCCCGTGGCCATACGACAGGCACCGGCCGCTGCGCAGCAGCGGCCGCTCCGGCTGCCCGCCCAGCCAGGCCCAGAACTCACGAACCAGCCGCGTCTTGCCCACCCCGGCATCGCCGACCACGCTGACGAGCTGCGGCCTGCCGCTGGCCACCACCGCGCGATAGGCCTGCTGCAACTGCACCATCTCCCCGCCGCGGCCCACGAACACCGGCGGCAGCCCGCCCAGCCCACGCGGGCGCGTCAGCGACAGCGCGCGCACCAGCCTGCGGCAGACCACCCCGCCCGGCTTGCCCTTGGCCTGCACCGTCGCAGGCTCGGCGAACTCGAACGCCCCCCGCGCGGCCGCGACCGTCCGTTCACCCACCAAGATCTCCCCCGCAGCGGCCGCCTGCTCCAGCCGGGCACACACGTTGACCGCATCGCCGGTGACAAACGAACTGCCCTCCCGGGGGCGCCCCACCACCACATCGCCCGTATTCACGCCGATGCGAAGCGCCAGCCGACCACCGAACAACTCGCCCAGCCGCCGCTGCATCCCCAGCGCCACGTGCAGCGCCCGCTCCGCGTCATCCTCATGCGCCACCGGCGCCCCGAAGGCCGCCATCACCGCATCGCCGACGAACTTCTCGACCGTCCCCCCGGCCCGCTCGACTTCCGCCGCCATCGCATCGTAAAACCGGTCGAGCATGACCCGGACCCGCTCCGGATCCTGGCCCCCCGCAAGCTCGGTCGACCCGACCAGATCCGCAAACAGAACCGTTGCAAGCTTCCGCTCCTCAGCCGGCATACCGCAATTCTCCGCCCGATACCCGCCGGTCCGCCATGGTCGCAGAAACGCAAACCAGGTGCCCTAACAGATCCGGTATGAGCGCGAGACCCGCCAGCCGGGGCCGCAGACATGCCGACCCGAACGGCCGACGGGCTGGCCGCACCGGCTCCCGCTGATCGATCTCGCCGCGACCAGGACGGGCGGTGTGTCTCAGACCGCCGGCAGCCTGCGGCCCCTAGAGGCGCCGGATGCGTAGCCCGTCGTCCCGCGGCGGTCCGCGGCAGCGACGGGCTGATCAGGCCATGGTCCAGTGAATCCGGGTTACTCGCGGTCTGGCACTCAGCCTTCGGCTCTACAGCCCCTCACCACCCTTGGCTGACTGGCTTACAGCGCTCCATCCGGAAATCTTCGTGGCACCGGGCATTGAGAAGGTCATCGACTCCCCAGGCCGCAGCCCGCTGAAGCGATGCGAATCTCCGGCTGCTGAGCCGAACGGGCGGCGCTGATCGTCCGTGATCGGATACTGCGCAAGTTGGCTCAGCAATACGGCTGCGTCGGCGGGTGCCGATCGATGCAGGCGGTAAGCCGCATTGGCTTTTATCATCATCCGAGTTACGTGGGCGACGAGCTCCTGCGACTTGTCATAGAGGACGAGCCTGACGATCGCGCCGTCCCATGGGTCGACGCAATTTACTCCCAGCAATGTGATCTGGCGCATGTTGACGCGCCTGCTCATCAGCTGAAAGCTCACCGGCCACTCGTAGCGGACCTGGCCGATGGCGAGTCGGCCGTGCCGCTTCATCTCCGCGCTGATGCTATTGACCGTGCTCGCCAGAAACTCGGTCCAATCCAGCCAGGCCGTTTTCCAGTCACCGGCTGTGAATTTCCTGCAGATGAATGCCAAGCGCCTATCTGTCAGCCAGACTTCAGCTGGCTCGGGGAATTCCCAGATGCGGGCCAGCGGGCGGTCGTTAGCTCGCTGCCGCAGCAGCCCGACGCGCAGCCCTCCTGACCATATGGTGTGCTCGCTGGACTCGAAGCTGGGCTGGCCATCGTCGCTGATATCGGGGAACAGGCCACCGCCGGCGGACGCAGAGTGCCTGGGCACAATGGAGATCAGGTTTACCGGCCCGATGCCAGGCCCGTCACCCAGCATCTTGCTGCTCGCTATCGGCCGGGGCCAGCTCGCGGGCTGACTTCATCGCGGCGACATCGGTCGCGATGGCCTTGAAGTTCAGGAAGAAGCTCTGGGCTCCCCACCACCCCGTCACCAGGGTGCGGCCCAGATTCTTCTTCGCGGCCGTAAGAGCATGCTCCCGGCAGAACGGACCGTCGGCGCGGTGCGAGGTGCGCAGGACCACCATGCCCACGTTCCGTTGAACCTTTATCAACCTGGCTGGGCGCTTACCACAGACCACGCATCTTGCTTCCATCCCAATAACCCCTCTCGTACAGAGGCAGCTGGCTGGCCTGCCTTTCCCGGTCTCTGGGATGCCCACCTGCCGTTAGCTTGTTCCCGCAGCAGCACGGCCGTCAGTCGCCTAGCCGACCCAGTTACTGTCAGCTTGCCGACACCTCATGACCGGGTGGTGGGACGGCCGATCGCGGCTGCGCTAGTAGTCCACGCGGTGGGCGGTCCGGCGCCCCCTGAACTCCTGGCTGCTCATGGACAGCTCGCCGACGAGCCCCAAGACCGCGGACGGGCTCGCGGCCTCGCCCGGCGGCAGGCTGAGGCGCCGGGGCACCTGTCCTACGTGCCGCGGGCGGCCGGCATGACCGACAGCGCTCATGAGATCGACATCGCCGACGGCACCGAGAGGCGCGTCGATTACCACGTACTCCTCGCCCCGACCGCCGTCCTTTCTCGGGATTCCTCCACGGCGGACGTAGACTTGCCGCTCCACATAAGCGGGCCCGCTTTCGTCAGGCACCCCACCCTTGCCATCTACTAGGGAAACGATGACGCTGAGAACGTCGTCCGACAGCCGCTGGATGTGCGTTGCCCCTCGTAAAGCTCCAGCATTTCTAATATCTCAGACCAGGTAGCCATTTACCCTCCAAGGTCTTCATGATCGCGGAACGCGAGGCCATCGCTATTTCGGCCCGAAAACCTTGTCGCGAAACCATGCCGCTCGTGATGTAGCTCTTGCAGCCGTCATTGGTACACTTCGGGCTGATCATTAACTGCAAGTCTAGACGATTCCTCACGCAACGATCACTGTTGGTAATGTCGGGCGGCGAAGCCGAGTAATGCCCTAATTGCCTATGGACGGCGGGAAAGAGCTTCTGATGAATTCTCTGACCTGAGTTTGAGCATGGATGAGGTTATCGTAAGACTCCTTGAGCCGCGCCTCCCAAGGATTTCCCCAGTTGACGCGCCCATCTGCCGGGCCTGTGAGAGATCACGCAGCATCTGATCGACCAGGTCATACCGATCCTTTGCCCACTCCGCAACGTGAGCAGACTCGGCGGGTGCATAAATCTCGAACAACCTGCGCAAAGCGCCCGTATCCCGGCTCACAGGCGGCACATCATCCTGGGCATCCAATGGTGATTGCACCCTCTCCAGGACCGAGCTCGCTAAGCCCCCCTGAAGGTTGAGCCTCCATATCAACTCATCGCCGGACTTAGGTAGCCATGTCGCGGCAGCCTCATTGGTAGCCTTTGCCGCGACGAGCCAATCCTCTAAAAGTTCGTCTAGCTGGAGCAGTCCTGTGCGCAGGTCCGGTGCAGTCATGACAGCATCGTGACGACGATCAAGCCTAGAAAACACGATAGTGATCGCGGCAAGCAAAGTACTAATGGCTTCGAGAATCATCGGATCTCCTGCCGACGGCCAGCCAAGTCTACTACAAATGGCAGAACAGAAGTCAGCACGCAAGATGCCGCGAGACAGACGATGCAATGCCAGCGGATCATCGCGTGCCCGCTGCGCGCCCCCAGAGAGACCCTCCAACACGGGCACCCAGCGACTGGTGACGGGCAGCTCGCCGCCTTCCTGGCCCACGTAACCGCCGCTCCGGACTGGGCGTGAAATCACCTTCTTAACAACTGCTCGCTCGCGCCGGGGCAACGCTCCGTGCCAGAACGGCTTACTCTGCGCGACGGTAAAACGCAGCATACGGAAGCCGTGGGTCGCTCCGAACGGCGGTTAACGCGTCAAGCCGGAGGCCACAGCCGGTCACGGTGTGATGGACCGCCGTCGCGTCGGTGCGCGTGATCGCCGATTACTTGCCCGCTTGCTGCAGGCAGCCGCATGTGTCCAAGTGGCTCGCGCTCATGCAGCTGCCCGCGCCCGCGATCGAGGCCCTGGCGGCGGGAGAGATCACCCGGCGGACGGCGCCGAGCTGCCCAGGCTGGAAGGGCACCCGGAGGAGGCGGCCCGGGTGCCGGCATCCGCTGGGGAGGCTGGGGCGATGACGCGCAGACGGCCGTGCGGAAGCAGCTCGCCCGCCTGGAGCGCGACGAGCGCGCCGCGCGGGTGCGGGCCGGCCTGGAGGCCGAGGGCATCACCGTGGCGGGCCCCGGCGTGCTCGGCCCGTTCGCCTGCGCCGAGCGCCTCCGCGATGGCACCGGCCTGGAGGCGCACCCGCGCCTGGTGCGCTGGCTGTGGGGGCCGAATACATGTACCCCTTCCGGCGCGTCACGGTGCAGAACCGTGCTGTAGGACGTGCGGGGTTCGCTGGCTGTGTGAGATGTCCCTCTCCCGTCGTCGTGGCGCTGGTGGTCTGGGGAGGTGACCATGTAGTGATGACCTCCTCGCCCCGCCCGCCGCACGCCGGTGGCCGACCGGATCCGACAGGCGGGACTACCGCGCCCGGCGGACAGTCCGCTCCCGCCCGCGGGTACCTGCTGGACAACGCGCGCGCCGAGGCGGGCGAGCGATTCGCCTGGCTGGCCGGGCTGTTCGACGGTGTGACGCGGGGGCACTTCGACCGGCTGGGGGTCAGGGCTGGCTCGCGCTGCTGGGAGGTGGGGGCCGGTGGCCGCAGTATCCCGGAGGCGCTCGCGGCGGCCGTCGGCCCGGCCGGGCACGTGCTGGCCACGGACATCGACCCGTCGTGGCTGCAGGCAGGCGGCGGGTACGAGGTGCGCCGGCACGACGTCGCCGCTGATCCGCCCCCGGAGCCGGGGACGTCCGATCTGGTGCACGCCCGGCTCGTGCTGGTCCATGTACCCGACCGGGCTCGGGCGCTGGCCACGATGGCGGCGGCGCTGCGGCCCGGCGGCTGGCTGCTGGTCGAGGACGCCGATACCGCTCTGCAGCCACTGGCATGCCTGGACGACAGCGGCCCGGCGCAGCGGCGGGCCAACCGGCTGCGCGACGCGGTCCGGGAGCTGCTGACGCGCCGCGGCGCGGACCTGCGCTACGGCCGGACACTGCCGCGGGCATTGCGTGAGGCCGGCTTGGCAGATGTCGCCGCGGCGGGCTCTTTCCCGGTCGGCGGGCTGTCCTGCGACCGGCTGGAGGCGGCGACCATCCGGCACGTGCGCGGCGAGCTGCTCGCGGCCGGCCTGGCCGACGACGCCGAGATCGACGCGCACTTGGCCGCCATCCACGCGGGCAAACTGGACCTGACACTCGCGCCGCTGATCTCGGCCTGGGGACGCCGCCCAGCCGAGCACACCCCGGCACTCGGTTAGGTGCGGATCCAGGCGTTGTCCGACCTGCCCGCAGCGCTGTTCGTCGAGGAGATTTTCGGGCCGCAGGAGCAGCCCCTTACTTCTTAATGGGGCCGCCCGTAGCTTCCAGCGAAACAACGCTAAGGAGCTGATCTAGCGGGACCTTCCGGGTTTCGGGCCTGAGGCGGTCCCTGAGGTCTCCAGAAGTTCTTCCGAATAACCCTCTGACCAGCGCATTTGTCCTGATTAGAGGCTCGCGGCTGGCTGCTTTGTGGTAGTACCTAGATATGACGTTCATCGTCGGCAAGAAGCAGGACGGCAAGACGTACTACTACCTGGCTGAGTCCGCCCGGGTGGGGGGCAAGCCCCGCATCGTCTCCCAGCGCTACCTGGGCTCGGCGGAGGAGATCGCCGCCCGCCTGTCCGAGGCGGGGCCCGGTGAGCCGGATCGCAGCCGCCATCTCGCGTTCGGGGATGTCGCCGCGGCCTGGGAGATGCTCTGCCGGCTCCGGGTGGCAGAGATCATCGACGAGGTCATCGGCGCTCGCCGCAGCGACGCCGGGGCGCCAGTCGGGACCTACATCGCCCTTGCGGCGCTCAACCGGGTGGTCGATCCGTGCTCGAAGCTCGCCTTCTCGGACTGGTGGGCAAAGACCGCCGGGGACCGGTGGCTGCGCCTTCCCGGCGGCGCGCTCGACCACCGGCGCTTCTGGGAAGCGATGGACGCCATCGGCACCGACGACCTGAAAGAGATCGAGCGCCGGATCGTGGCGGCCATGGTCGAGAGGTTCTCGATCGACCTGTCCGGGCTCGTGCTCGACATGACGAACTTCGCCACCTGGACCGGCTCGGCCAGCGGGCGGGCTCCGATTGCCCAGCGCGGGCACTCCAAGCAGAAAAGAAGCGACCTGCGCATCGTCGGGCTCGGCCTCGTCGTCTCGACCGACGGCGGTGTCCCCCTCGTCAGCCACGCCTACCCGGGCAGCAAGCCCGACGTCACCCAGTTCGGGGCGATGGTCAACGAGCTCGTCGCCCGCTTCGAGACGCTCTTGGCTGATGACGCTGATCGTGAGGGCAAGCGCCTCACCCTCGTCTATGACGCCGGCCAGAACTCAGACGGCAACTACGAGACCCTCGACGGCGCCCGGCTGTCCTTCGTCGGCTCGCTGCCGCCCTCGGACCACCCCGAGCTGCTCGCCGCGCCAAAGGACCGCTACGCCCTCGTCGATGAAGAGGCCTTCCCCGGCCTCGTCGCCTTCGAGACCACCAAGGTCGTCTTCGGCGGCGAGCGCCGCCTCGTCGTCTGCCACTCCGAGGGACTGCACGAGAAGCAGTCCCGAGGCTTCGACCAGACCCTCGCCAAGGTCCATCGCCAGCTCGCCGAGATCCAAGCCCGCCTCGACCGAGGCAAGACCCGCAAGGCCAAGGAGAAGGTGGAGGCCGAGATCGCCGGCATCGTGTCACCGCGCTGGGTGTCCCGGGTGGTCACGACCACCCTCACCGGCGACACTCCGGCCGGCTTCCGCCTGAGCTTTCGCACGAGCGCCAAGACACGCGCCGCGCTCGAAGAAGAGCTGTTCGGCAAGCGGATCCTCTTCACCGGCAAGACCCCCGGGCAGGCCAGCACCGCGAGGATCGTCGCCGACTACCGCTCCCAGGAGGCCGTCGAAGCCGACTTCCGCCAGATGAAGGACCCGAGCGTCGTGTCATTCTCCCCGATGTTCCACTTCACCGACAGCAAGATCCGCGTGCACGTCTTCTACTGCGTGCTCGCCCTCATGGTCGCCCGCCTCATGGTGCGCGAGGCCGGCCGGGCGGGACTGCACCTGAGCGTCCGGGCGCTCCTGTCCAGCCTCGCCGGCATCCAAGAGACCGTCCTGCTCTATCAGGGCGAGCGAGGACGTCCCCGTGCCCGGCGCATGCTCACCGATATCGACGCCGGCCAGCAGCGCCTCTACGACCTCTTCGGCCTCGACGCCTACGCCCCCAAGCGTTAACCAGCCTCCGAGTTAGGTACTACAGAGCCGGACCACAAACACCGCTCATCACCAGGGGGAACGCCACATCACTACGGGATAGCCCGGAAGGTCCCGCTAGGGCTGGTGTGGTCGTGGGCGCGTCCCGGAAACGAGGTCCTCGTCATGAGCGCGGCGGACAAAAGGCGGCAGCACCGCCAGCTGCCCGGCGCCCCCGAAGCTGCGGCCTGGGAAGCCTCCCGCAGTCCGCCTCGATCGGGGCGTACCGGGGGCGGCCACGCAGCCGGCTCCGGCTCCGTAGACCAGCGCCCAGAATGACCAGGTCTGCGCGATCTAGCGGGAGATCGTCAACCGGCCAGCGGCCGCGCCGATCGGCGGATACTCGCGCTCCGCATGTCGGCCCCGCTGCCACCGTCCGTTACGACAGCCAGACTGCCGTCAGGCCTTCAGAGATAGGTTCGACGGTCGCCGCTTGACAAGGTGCAGAGAAGTTGACGTAGTCCCATTGCATCCGCACGCCGTGGGACCCGGTGACCATCATCGCCGCGTAGGCCGAGCCCTGCGACGTGTTCTGCTTGATGATGATCCCGGCCTTGGACCACGGCTGCAGGCCGGGCGCCGTCTGGGACGGGCCGACGGCGACCTGGCCGGTCAGCGACGTCATCTGCACGGTGAGCGTGGCGTTGCCGGTCAGCGGCTGGTGCGCGAAGTAGAACGCGTCCTGGACCGGCTCGCCGCCAGGCCCGGTCGGCGGCGCGGGACAGGCGGACCCGCTGCACGAGCTGCTGACGTTACTGGCGAGGAACACGAAGGCGGTGATCGCCATGATCGCGACGATCATCGCGATCATCCAGCCGCGGACGGTGCGGAACTTGGTCCACTCGGCATGCACGAGGTGCCAGAAACTCTCGCGCCCCGCGGCCGCCCGGGAGCGGTACGGTATTATGGGCGTTGTCGTCATGACGTCTCCTCGGCGCGGAACTCAGCCGACGCGTGCGTTAGCTCCATGTAGGCCTGCTCGAGGGTGGCCCGGTGGGCGGTGACCTCGCTGAAGGGGACAGCGTGCGCGGTGAGAACGGCCACCGCTTTTTCTGCTGAAAGATTTGAAATGGTGAGCGTGCCGGGTCCTGTGGCGGCGACCTCAGCCCCCGCGCCGGCTAGCGCCGTCATGGCCTGTGCGCGGGCGGCGGTGC
>JBKQSL010000035.1:0-13593 GCA_052143655.1 Streptosporangiaceae bacterium
CGCGTAGCCGTGCTTCGGGCCGTCGGCCAGGCTGGCCAGGATCAGGGTGGCCGGGCCCGCGTAGCGGCCGAACGTGCCGAGCGACCCGCTGGCCGGGCCGTCCCGGGTCGGCTTCGACGGCGTCATGTGACAGAGTGTACATCGCCTGCCGATTGATCGGCGGACGATGTACCCGGCTGGCTGCGGCCGGAGTGGGCACTGACGCGAACCAGGAACGGAACCCGGGCGCCGAGGAAGCTGCGCGGGAACTCATCCCGCAGCCGCCACAGCCCGCCGTCGACGACGAAGTGCGCCATCACCGCGCCCAGGTAGGCGCCGAACCCGAACCGCGCCGGCGACGCGGCAGCATGCAGGTGCGATGCCGCCGCCAGCAGCGCACCGCCCGCCAGCGCGACGCTGATCATGACGATCAGGGCGGCTGCCCGGCCCGGAGACCGGCCGCCGCCGGCCACCAGCCCCACCAGCAGCAGGTACTGCAGCCCGTGCGCGATGGTCATGCCCGCCACCGCCGCATACGGCGAGCCGAACAGGAACACCGGCAGCGGAAAGCCTAGCCCCAGCAGGTAGATCACCTGGTAGCCGGGCGGCCGCTGCGCGGCAGGGCGCCGGGCCAGTGCCGCCAGGCCGGCCAGCATGGCGAGGCCGAATGCGGTGGCCGCCACCGGGTACAGCGGGCGCAGCACCGGCCGGACGGCGAGCTGCAGCAGCCAGGGACGGGCGAGCAGGCCGGCGATGCCGGCCAGCCCGGTGCCCATCAGGGCCCTGCGCTCGGCGGGCCGCGGACCCGGGACCTGCCGGGATGCGGCCGCCAGCGCGGCTATGCCCAGGTTCTGCTTCTGGTAGTGGAAGAACTGCCAGCCGAAGTACGGCAGCTGGCACCAGCGCAGGACCATCGGCGGGACCGCCAGGGCGAGCAGGCCGCCGCCGGCGATCAGTGCCAGCGGGACCCAGATGTACCTGGCCGGGTGCCGCCGGGCGTGCCTGCGGACCTGCGGCACGGTGTAGAACCAGGCGGTCGACGCGACATGCGCGGACGAGCCGATGAACAGCAGCCATACCAGGCCGTCGCCGGGCCGGGCATCGGACGGCGGCGCGAGCAGGGCCGCCCCGATGAGCGCCCCCAGCGTCAGCACCGCCGTGAGCCAGAGCCACCGCGCTGACCGCGCGGCGTCAGCCGCCACCGCAGCCGCCCGCCGCACCCGCGCCCAGGACGCCGAGCACCTGCACTGCGGCGAACGCGAGTACCCCCGCGAGGATCAGCATCAGCCCGAGCGCCGGCCAGGGCGGCCGCCGTCGGCCGCTCGCCGGGCCCGAGGGGTCGGGTCCCGCAGCCGTGGCCGCCGGGAGGGTCGCGGCGACATGCTCAGCATCGGTCGGCACGAGCCAACGCTATACCGGATTCCGATATACCGGCAACCAGTGCAACGGAGTCCGGCATAGGCCGCCTGCTCAGGCGCCGTCCGCCGCCATTACCTGCACCGCCCGGCGCCCCGCCGGACGTGACGCGGCCAGTCGCCGCGGGCCCGGGACTGGGCGCAGCCGGGCGCGGGCAGTCCGGCTCTGCTCTGCGGATAAGGTCGGACCAGCAGTCTTGCGTCCGGCGCCGGAAGCAGAAGGGAACGCCAGCCGTGCACACCGTCGTCAGCCGCGCTCGCCGGGAGCCGCTCGCCGCCAAGGTGCCGGAAGTCACGGCGCTGTTCTGGGTCGTGAAGCTGCTCACCACCGCCGGCGGCGAGGCAGTGTCGGACTACCTGGCGCTGCACGGGTACGTACTGGCGGGCGTGGTCGAGGTCGCCATCTTCCTGCTCGCCGTGTGGCTGCAGCTGCGCACCCGCCGCTACGTCGCCGCCGCGTACTGGTTCCTGGCGCTGGCCATTGCGATCTTCGGCACCGGCGTGTCCGATGCCCTGCATCTCATCATCGGCATTCCCTATGCGGGGACGACGCTGCTGTGGGCCGTGATCCTCGCCGTCATCTTCTGGCTGTGGTACCGCAGCGAGGGCACGCTGTCGATCCACAGCATCACCACCCGCCGCCGGGAACTGTTCTACTGGGCGGTGGTCTTCGCCACCTTCGCCCTGGGAACCGCCCTCGGTGACTTCACCGCCAATGCGCTGGGCCTCGGCTACCTGGCATCCGGGGTGCTGTTCGCCGTGGTCATCATGATCCCCGCCGTCGCCCGGCGGGGGCTGGGGATCAACCCGGTCCTGGCCTTCTGGTCTGCCTACGTCATTACCCGCCCGCTCGGGGCGTCCTTCGCGGACTACTTCAGCAAGCCCAGGTACCTCAGCGGCCTGAACTATGGTGACGGGCCGGTCAGCGCAGTTGCGCTTGTCGCCATCGTCATCCTGGTCGGCTACCTCGCCATCACGCGGAACGACATCCAGCAGCCGGCCGCCGATGGCCCGGGCCGCGCGCGCCGTCCAGTCCCGCAGCCGGCCAGCGGGCCCGGCTACCCGGCGGCCGGATGGCCGCAGCAGCCGCCCCAGTATCGGCCGCAGCCGCAGTATCCGGCTCAGTACCAGCCGCAGCCGCAGTACCCGGAGCAGTACCGGCCCGAGTCGCAGTACCCCGTCCAGTACCAGGGGGAACCGCAGTACCCGGCGGAGCCCGAGTACCGGCAGGAACAGCAGCCCTGGGAGGAACAGGACTCGCGGTACTACCGGCCGGGGCACTATCCCCCCGAGCAGCCTCCCCGCTACTAGCTGTCGCCCGCCCGCGGCCGGCTGCCTCTGCCGTGGCGTCAGCCTCTGCCGCGGCGCGGTCTGCGGCCCTCCCGGACCGGGCGGTAGGTTGATCAGCCATGGTCACGATGCGAGCGGTATGCGTGTTCTGCGGATCGTCCACGCCGCCCGACGCCAGGTACCGGGACGCGGCCAGCGACCTCGGGACACTGCTGGCCAGGCGGGGCCTGGAACTGGTCTACGGCGGTGGCAGCGTCGGGCTGATGGGCGAGATCGCGGATGCCGCCCTCGCCGCCGGCGGCCGGGTGACCGGGGTGATCCCGGCTGGCCTGTTCAGCCGCGAGATCGCCCACCAGGGTCTCACCTCGCTGCACGAGGTCGCGTCGATGCACGAGCGCAAGCAGCTGATGTACGACAGCGCGGACGCGTTCATCGCGCTGCCTGGCGGCCTGGGCACGCTGGAGGAGCTCGCCGAGGCCGCGACCTGGTCACAGCTCGGGCTGCACGCCAAGCCGCTGGCGCTGCTCGACGTCGACGGATTCTGGGACCCGCTTGCGGCCCAGCTGGACCGGATGGTCAGCGTCGGGCTGCTCAAGCCCGCCAACCGGCGGCTGATCCGCCGCGTCGGGTCAGGCGAGCAGGCGCTGGCCGAGCTTGCAGCGGCCGAGATCGTCCCGGTGGAGAAATGGATCACGCCCGAGGAACGGTGAGCCAGGGCTAAGGGCGGCTACCCCGGGTGAGGAACGGCCCGGGGTGAGGAGGGTGACAGGGTGATTAGGTTCCGGCACGGCTCGGTCACGCGGGTGAGAATTCGTGAGCCGAAGGTGAGAAATCGTTAGCCGAAGGTGAGGAATCGTGAGCCCGCCGCCGGAACGGTGAGCCGATCGGTGAGGACAGCCCGATGAGGGCTAACCGCCTGTCGGCCAGCTGCCGTGACTCCCCGCGCCGCCCGGCCCGCCCCAGCCGGATCGCCCTCCGGGCCAGCCGCCACCGGGCCAGCCGCGCGATCCGCGGTGACCCGGCCAGGGCTGGCCAGGCTGCGGCCGGCCGGGCCACGGATGACCGGGCCACGGATGACCGGGCCAGGAGCGGCCCGGAACGCCCGGCCAGGCCGGCCGCGCGTGACCCCGCGCGCCGCGGTGCGATCGTGCCGGATGCGCCGCGGTAATCCGGGCCTGCTGTGCCGTATAGCTGACGCTCACCGGAGAATGCGCCGGACGGGCCCCGGTCACCCGCGCCCGGCCCGGCCGGGCGTGCCGTGGCGCCGCCGGGCGCGCTCCCGTCAGCCGCGCTGGCCGCCGGTGCGCCGGGGAAGCCGCGGCGGCAGAGCGGGCCGGGGACGGTGCCGCAGCCTGCTGGCCGGCCGGCACCGGGACAGCGGCCTGCGTGCTGCCGGCCGCCGCAGCAGACGACCTGTCTGAATGCAGCACCTTGCAGGAGACCAGGCCGCAGTAGGCGACGGGGTGCGGCCGGGCCGGCGGCCGGATCATGAGCAGCGCCGCGCCAGTGCCGCCGAGTGCCAGCACCGCCGCCGCGGCCAGTACCAGGAACCGCCACCGCCCGGCTAGCCGTGCGCGCGGGCTTGCCCCCGTGGCCATCTGTTTCCTCCCTAATGCCGACAAAGCACTGAATGCAAATTTAGCAACGGTACAGAAAAACAGGCTGCACAACGCGCCATTCGCCCGGTCCTTACCGTTCCGCCGGCCCGGTCGCGGCTGGCGCCCGGCGCCTCGCCTGGCCTGGCCGGTCCGCGGGACCCTCCCCGGTCCGCGCCGGGCTCCCGCCCTGCTGATAAGAGATGCCTTAATCCGCGCTCGCCTGGCCGCGTCGCGGGAATTAGAGTCAGGCCAGGACCGCTGTCAGCGGGCACAGGCCAGCCGGCCGCCGGACGCGAAGCCGAGAGGTTGACCAGATGAGCCGTCACAGCGACGAGGCGCTTGAAGTGCTCCGCGGGATCTGGACCGCTCAGGGCCAGACCAGCGTGGATCCCGGTGAATCCGGCACTACCAAGAGCTGCAAGAAGATGTCAGCGGTGGGCTTTGACGCCATGGCGGCGGAAGCCGACGGCGACCTGCGCAGTGCCTGGCGGGCGCAGCTGGCGCGTGAGGGCAAGCTGAACGCCGACGGCGGCTCTGTCGCGGACCTGGTGCTGCGTCCTGGCCCGGCGCGCTGATGATCGCGCCGACGGCGGCCGCAGCGAGCGCCCGGTGAAGCTGCCGGACACCGTCGGCGCGCTCACTGAAACCCTGCGGGACGGCGGTTACCTGGCGGACCGGGGGCTAGCGACGGCATTGTTCGTGGCCCTGTCACTGCAGCGCCCGATCCTGCTGGAGGGCGAGGTCGGGACGGGCAAGACCGAGGTCGCCAAGGTGCTCGCGGCGGTGCTCGGCCGGCGGCTGATCCGGCTGCAGTGCTACGAGGGAATCGATACCAGCCAGGCCCTTTACGAGTGGGACTACGCCCGGCAGATGCTGCACATCCGGGCGCTTTCGGAACGGCAGCTGGCCGCCGCCGACACCGGTCAGGCGGTGGACAAGCTGTTCGGCCCCAGGTTCCTGGTGGAGCGGCCGCTGCTGGAAGCGATCCGGGCTGGCGACCAGGCGGTCCTGCTGATCGACGAGGTGGACCGCGCCGACGACGAGTTCGAGGCCTTCCTGCTCGAGGTGCTCTCCGACTTCCAGCTCAGCATTCCCGAGATCGGCACCATCCGGGCCAGCAGCCCGCCGGTCGTGGTGCTGACCTCCAACCGCACCCGGGAACTGCATGACGCGCTGAAGCGCCGCTGCCTCTACCACTGGATCGGGTACCCGGCCGCGGCCCGTGAGACGGAGATCGTGCTGGTCCGGGCACCCGAGGTGACGCACGCGCTGGCCCGCAAGGTGGTCGCCGCGGTGCACCGGCTGCGGGAACTGGACCTGGCCAAGCCGCCGGGGGTGGCCGAGACGATCGACTGGGCGCGCACGCTGGATTTCCTGGGCGCGACCGACATGGATGCCGAGATCGCGGCGGACACCCTGGGCGCGGTGCTCAAGGACCGCGACGACCTGGAGCTGGCCCGCGACAGTCTGGAAGAGATCACCTCCGGTGGCTGACGGCACCCCGATGGTCGGCGTGCTGACGGAGTTCGCGGGCGAGCTGCGCCGGTCCGGCCTGCCCGTGGGCACCGGCGATGTGCTCACCTACTGCCAGGCCATGGCGGCGCTCGACCCCACGGACCTGACCGACTTGTACTGGGCAGGCCGCGCCACGCTGGTCACCCGGCGCGAGCTCATCACCGGCTACGACGAGGCGTTCCGCCGGTTCTTCCTCGGCGGCGCCGGACCGGTTCGGGACGTGCTGAAACTGCGGGCCCAGAGCGCCGCGCAGGCCGCAGCCGTGCTGGAGATCCCGGCGGCCGAGCCGGCCGGGGCCGGCCGTGAGCAGGACGAGGCGATGCTCGGCCTGATGGCCTCGGACGCTGAGGCGCTGCGGCACAAGTCGTTCACGGCCTGCACCCCCGAGGAACTCGCCGCCGTGCGGCGGATGATCGCCCGGCTGCGGCTGGCCCCGCCGCGGCGGCGCACCCGGCGGCTGCGCGTCGCCGCCCGCGGCCGGGTGCCGGACCTGCGCGCGATGGCGCGGCAGTCGATGCGCCTGCACGGCGAGCCGCCGCAGCTGTCCTGGCGGCAGCGCAAGACCAGGCTGCGGCCGCTGATCCTCATCCTGGACGTCTCCGGCTCGATGGCCGACTACTCCCGCCACCTGCTCCAGTTCGCCTACTCGGCGCAGCGGGCCGCCGCCCGGGTGGAAGTGTTCTGCTTCGGTACCCGGCTGACCCGCATCACCCGGGCGCTGGATCACCGCCGGCCCGACGACGCGCTCGGCCGCGCCGCGTCCACCGTGTTCGACTGGGAGGGCGGCACCCGCATCGGCGCCTCGCTGGACGCCTTCGTCCGGGACTGGGGCCGCCGCGGCCTGGCCCGCGGCGCCATCGTGGTGATCTGCTCGGACGGGCTGGACCGCGGCGATCCGGAGGTCCTGGTCGGCGCGATGGAACGGCTGGCCCGGCTGAGCTACCGGGTGGTCTGGCTGAACCCGCACAAGGGCGACAACACCGCCTTCCGGCCGAGCACGCTGGGCATGATGGTGGCAGCCCCGCATATCGACCTGACGCTGTCCGGGCATGACCTGCACAGCCTGGAAGAGCTCGCGGCGCTGCTGCCGGCCCTGAATTAGCCGGCTGACCGTGCGAAGGAGCGACCGGTGAGATGGAGCGTGGGCATCGAGGCGCAGGGCGGCGGCCTGCTGTCCCGGGAGCAGATCGTCCAGCTGGCCGATGCCGTCGCGGCGTGCGACGGCATCGCGACCGGGATCGGCGCCAGCCGTTACGGCGCCCGGCTGGTCGTGCTGGCCGGCAGCCGCGACGAGGCCATCGAGCAGGCCACCGCCGAGTTCACCGCGGCCGCGGCCCGGGCGGGCCTGCCGGCCTCGCCGATCGTGCGGGTGGAGGCCGTCAGCGAGGCGGAGGACGCCCTGTGATCCGGCTCGGATCGGCGGCCGGGTACCCGTTCGAGGGACCCCGCCTGCTCGGCGGCTGGACAGCGCCGCCGGTCGCGGCCGTGTACGCGATCGCCTACAAGCCCGAGCCCGATAACCGGCCGGAACGCTACGCCGTGCTCTACGTCGGCCACTGCGACGACTTGTCGGCGGAGCGGTTCCCGTTCGGTCATCCGCGCGCTTCCTGCTGGACGCGGCGCGCCGGGTCCCGCTGGAAGGTGTACGTCTGCACCTACGAGGTCCCCGGCGGCGGCCGCGGGCACCGGGAGCAGATTACCCGCGAGTTGCTGGCCGTGTACCGCCCCAGCTGCAATCCCCGTCAGTACGACCAGGCCTGGAAGGACGAGTGGATCGGCGAGTACTCGGCGCCGACCACGGCCCCGGTCGCCCGCCGCCCCCCGGACAGCCGGCCGGGCCCTGCCGCATCGCAATAGTGTCGGTGGGCGAAGCCGGGGAGGCGGCGGCTCCGGCGCGGCGGGCGGCTGTGCGCGGCAGGCTGGGTGCGCGGCAGGCTAGGTGCGCGGGGCGTAGCCGACGGCGTCGTGCAGGCGGGAGCGGCGGGTGCCCGAGGCCGGGCGGGTCGGCTCGGGGACCGCGGGGCGCTCCGGCGCCGGGCTGACCCCGGTGACGATGTCCTCGGCCATCCCGTACAGCAGCGGCAGCGCGCCCGCCACCACCCCGCCGGTCTGGTTGATGTGCTCAACGCCCGGGCCGATCAGCTTCGCGTGCCCGACGATGGTGCGTACCAGTTCCGCGCACTCCTCCAGGTTGCCCGCGATGCGGGTGAGCAGGGTCCCCGCCCAGTACAGGTAGAACGCCAGCCCGGCGATCAGCAGGACGATGTCGACGACGGTCAGCACGACCAGCAGCGTCATGACTTCACCTTCCCGAGCACCCGGCCGAGGAACAGGTGATGCTCCAGGCCTTCCGCCAGCACTGCCTCTACCCCGTCGGCCACCTGCGGGATCAGCGCGGTGGACTCGGTGTTCGCCGCGGCGGCCTTGAGGGTGTCCCGGACGGCCACGACGCGGCGGTCGATGATCTTCACCAGGAAGATCAGGATGCTCAGCAGGGCCGCCACCGCCAGCACCACGACGAAGCCGGCGATGATCGCGGCCACCCAGAGCGTGTGGTAGGTCGAGGAGAGGGCCAGGTCGTGCATCGCTAGCCTCCCAGCCGGGCGCGGCCGCGCTGCAGCCCGCCGATGATGATCGTGGCGTGCTCGATGGTGGTGCGCAGCGCCGCCAGCGGGGCGGTGTTGCGCACCGCGCCGGCCAGCGCGTTGTTGATCTTCGGGGCCTCGTCGCCGATCGAGCGGGCTAGCAGCAGTATCGGCACCACCAGCGCCACCACGACACCGACGATCACGATGCCGATCGTGTATCCGACGACCCAGCCGGTGGCGGCGGGCCCGGCGGCGAGCACATGCGCGGTGATGGCAACCGGCTCCCGGGTGAGTTCAGACCGTTTCACAGAAGTCCCTGACTGGCTTCAGGCTGGCGTTCACCGATGTCAGCCGTTCTGGCACGGTGCTGGTCAGCTGGGCGACGGCCTGCACGCCGCCAGTGGTGGTGCGCAGTGTCGTGCGGATGGCCCGCAGGTGGAAGATCACCCGGAGCAGGCCGACGGCGGTAATCGCGATGATGAGCGCGGCGATGACGATGGTGGCCCAGGCGGCGGCAGGCATGGCCGTTCTCCCTTCTTCTCAGCCGAGCAGCTTGGCGACGGAGCCGGCGTAGCGGACCGCGCCGACCGAGACCTGCCGGACCGTCTCGTCGGTCGTGGCCAGCCCGTCCGGCACGCACTGCAGTTCCCCGACCAGCGCCGCGCCGCCGCGGAGGACCTCGTCGGCCGCGCCGCGGATCCGTTCCAGCGCGGCCAGCACCAGGTTCAGCAGGAAGATGACGACGGGCAGTACGACCAGCAGCAGGATCGCGTTGCCGATCCACCACAAGACCATGAGTCAGCTCTCCTGTTTCGCAGCCTGATAGGGGACGAAGAACCGGCGGAACACCCGGCGCAGCGCCATCAGCGCGGCCTGCAGCCCGACCCGCAGCCCGCGGGCCGGGGCGGCGGACGCGGCGGCGATCTGCTCCGCCGACTCGCCGCGCTCCAGCCGGCCGATCCGGTCCGCCATGCTGGCGGCGAACTGGCGCATCAGCACCGCGCTGACGTCGGCGACCATGCCGCGCCCGTACTGCGCCGCGGCACCCGACAGCTGCAGGTCCTGGGCGACGCCGACCTTGGTGCCGCGGCCGGACCGGCTCAGCGTGGCGGTGACGACCATCGCAGCCTGGCCGCGGCCGCGCGCGTCGGCGCCGGCCGCGTGCACTATGACCCGCCGGGCGGCCTCGTCCCGCTCGGTGATGCCGGCGGTCCCGGCGAACTGCAGCCGGACCGGCCCCATCCGGATCGAGACCGTGCCCTCGTACTTCTCGCCGCCGAGATCGCGGGTCAGCGCGGCGCCGGGCAGGCAGGTGGCCACCTGCGGGATGTTCTCGAAGAACTGCCAGACCTTCTCGACCGGCTCGGCGACCTCGAACTCGTTCTTGATCAGCAACGGGTCTCACTCCTCGCGTACGCGGCAGGATCGGCCTCGAACGCCGCGCGGCATCCGGCGCAGCAGAAGTAGTAGGTAGCGGCGTCATGCTCCAGCGGGCGGCTGCCCGGCCCGGCCGGCACCGTCATCCCGCACACCGGGTCGGCCGCCTCGGCCCGGCCCTCGGCACCGCTGTCGGGCAGGCCCGCGGGGCGCGCGCCCGCCGCCGCGGCGCCGCGGGGCAGCTCGCCGGAGGCGCGCAGCGCGACCAGCTCGGCCAGGATGGCGACCGCGATTTCCTGGTGCGCGGTCGGGCCGAGGTCCAGGCCGGCCGGCACCCGGACCCGGGCCAGCTGGTCGGCGGGCAGCCCGCGCTCGCGCAGGTAGCCGAGCAGCGCGGCGCCCCGGCGGGCCGAGCCGACCAGGCCGAGATAGGCCGGCCGGGCGGCTACCGCCTGCTCCACCGCCTCCTCGTCGCCGTGCCCCTGGGTGGCGACCACCACCAGGGACTGCTCGCTGCCATCGGCGGCGGAAAACTTACGGCCGTCGATCAGGTCCGCCCGCCAGCCGAGCGCGCCCGCCAGTCCGGCGAGCGTGCGGGCCATCGGCGACCGGCCGACGACCACCAGGTGCGGAACAGGCAGCACCGGCTCGATGTACACCTCCAGGGCACCCTCGCTCTGGCAGGAGATCGGCACGGCGGTCATCCCCTCCGGGACCGCCGCGCCGAACTGCTCAGGGGTGCCGAGCAGCAGCAGCCTCGGCTCGCCGGTGCGGATCACCTGCTGCGCTTCCCGGACGACGACAGGCTCCGCGCAGGCGCCGCCGATCCAGCCGTGCAGCTCCCCGGACGCTCTGATGATTGCCCGCGACCCCTGCTGGCCCGACGACGGGCCCTGCCGCCAGACCACGGTCGCCAGCGCGAACGGCTCGCCGCTGCGGGTCAGCTCGCCGGCCTGCTCCAGCACATCCCAGCCGTGCATGCGTGCCTGCCTTCCCGGCTCAGTCGTCCGTGCGCACCGGCGGCGCGCCGGAGATATCGCGGCGGTAGGTCAGCGCCTCCCACACCCGGTCGGGCAGCAGCGGCATGTCGATGTTGCGGGCCCCGGTGCCCTCCAGCGCGTTCATCACCGCGTTGACGAACGCGGCCGGGCCGCCCACCGCGGCGCACTCGCCGATCCCCTTCGCCCCGATCGGATGGTGCGGGCAGGGCGTGACGACCTCGCTGTGCAGCTCGAACCCGGGGGTCTCCCAGGCGCTCGGCAGCAGGTAGTCCATGTAGTTCGAGCCGATGCAGTTGCCGTCGGCGTCGAAGGTGATGAACTGCATGTTCGACATCGCGTAAGCCTCGGTCAGCCCGCCCATGATCTGCCCCTCGACGATCATGGGGTTGATCCGGATACCGCAGTCGTCCACCGCGACCATCTTCAGCACGTCCCACACCCCGGTGGCCGGGTCCACCTCCACCGTGACGATGTATACGGCGAATGGCCAGGTCAGGTTGGGCGGGTCGTAGTAGGCGGTGTTCTGCAGGCCGGGCTCCATGCCGTCGGGCATGTTGCTGTAGGCGGCCATCGCGCATTCGGTGATGGTCACCCCGTGGTCCGGCGCGCTGCGCACGTAGAACCGGCCGAGCTCCCAGTCCACGTCCTCTTCCGACACCTCCAGCAGGTGCGCGGCGAGGCGCCGGGCCTTGGCCCGGATCTTGCGGGACACCATCGCGATCGCCGCGCCGGCCACCGGGGTGGACCGCGAGGCGTAGGTGCCCATGCCGAACGGCGCGGTGTCAGTGTCGCCTTCCTCGACGGTCACGTCCTCGGCCGGGATGCCCAGCTCGTGCGCCACGATCTGGGCCCAGGTGGTCTCGTGCCCCTGGCCCTGGCCGCGGGCGCCGGTGCGCAGGATGGCCTTGCCAGTCATGTGCACCTTGAGCTCGGCCGAGTCGAACATCTTGATGCCGAGGATGTCGTACTCGCGGCTGTTGCCCGCGCCGAGCGGCTCGGTCATCGTGGAGATCCCGAGGCCGAGCAGCCGTCCGCGCTTTCTCGCCTCCTCCTGCTCGCGCAGGAAGTCCTGGTAGCCGATGGCCCGCAGGCCCACGTCCAGGCACTTGCCGTACTGGCCGGAGTCGAGCAGGAAGCCGAACGGGGTGCGGTGCGGGAACTGGTCGTCGCGGACCAGGTTGATCCGCCGGAACTGCGCCGGGTCCATGCCCAGGTCGGCGGCGGCCGCCTGGATCATCCGCTCCTGGAAGAACATTGCCTCGGTGACCCGGAATGAGCACCGGTAGGCCACCCCGCCGGGGGCCTTGTTGGTGTAGGTGCCCCGGGCGGTCAGGTGCGCGACCGGCACGTCGTAGCAGGCGAACGCCGAGTGCATCAGCCCGATCTTGAACTTGCTGGGCTGGGCGTCGGAGAAAAACGCGCCGTGGTCGGCCTCGGTGTGCATCCGGACAGCAAGGATCTTGCCGTCCCGGCGCATCGCGATCTCGCCGTCCAGGTAGACGTCGCGGGCGAACCCGGTGGAGATCAGGTTGCCGGACTTGTCCTCGATCCACTTGACCGGCCGCTCCAGCAGGATCGAGGCCAGGATCGAGCAGACATAGCCCGGGTAGACCGGGACCTTGTTGCCGAAGCCGCCGCCGATGTCCGGCGAGATGATCCGGATCATGTGCTCCGGCAGCTCGGCCACCATCGCCACCGCGGCGCGGATAATGTGCGGCGCCTGCGTGGTCATGTACACGGTCAGCTTCGAGGTGGCCCGGTTGAAGTCGGCGATCGACCCGCAGCACTCGATGGGCGACGGGTGCGAGCGCGGGTAGTGCAGCTGCAGCCGGGAGACCACGTCGGCCCGGGCGAACGCCTCCTGCGTCCCGTCGCCGTCACCGACCTCCCAGTTGTAGATGACGTTGTCAGGCTGGCCTTCCTTGTCGTCGCGTATCAGCGGCGCATCCGGCGCGACCGCCTGCTGCGGGTTCACGATCACCGGCAGCGGCTCGTAGTCGACGTCGATCGCCTCGCAGGCGTCCTTCGCGATGTAGGGGTCGTCGGCGATGACGCAGGCGACCTCCTGGCCCTGGAACCGGACCTTGTCGGTGGCCAGCACCGCCTGGGTGTCGTAGGACAGGGTCGGCATCCAGGCCAGGTTGCGGGTGGCCATCATCTCGCCGGTCAGCACCAGGTGCACGCCGGGGATCTCCCAGGCCCGGCTGGCGTCGATCGACTTGATCCGGGCGTGCGCGAGCGGGCTGCGCAGGATCTCCATGTGCAGCATGCCGGGCAGCGTGATGTCGTCGGTGTAGTTGCCCTTGCCGCGGATGAAGCGGTTGTCCTCGACGCGCTTGCGGCTGGCGCCCAGCCCGCCGATCTTGATTTCGTCCAGTGCCTGTGACACGTTCTGCCTCCCCTAGCTACCGGACTCGGACCTGAGCTTGGCCGCCGCCCACAGCACCGATTTGACGATGTTCTGGTAGCCGGTGCAGCGGCACAGGTTGCCGGACAGCGCCCAGCGCACGTCTTCTTCAGTGGGGTCGGGATTCTCGTCGAGCAGCGCCTTGGCGGCCATCATCATGCCCGGGGTGCAGAACCCGCACTGCAGCCCATGCTCCTCCTTGAAGCCCTCCTGGAGCGGATGCAGCTCGCTGGCAGTGGCCATGCCCTCGACCGTGCTGATTTCGCGCCCGTCGACCTGGACGGCCAGCATCGTGCAGGACTTCACCGGCCGACCATCGACCAGGACCGTGCACGCACCGCAGTTGGTCGTGTCGCAGCCCATGTGCGTGCCGGTCAGGCCGAGCCCGCGGCGGATCAGGTGAGCCAGCAGCAGCCGCGGCTC
>JBKQSL010000036.1:0-9250 GCA_052143655.1 Streptosporangiaceae bacterium
CCGCGAACAGGGCGTGCTTCGGCACCGTGGGCACGGGTGATGATTCCGGCCCGTACCCGTGCCTGCGGGCGCTGCCGCTGACCTGCTGCTCGTGCCGGGCGCTGTTCGCGATGCCGCACGGGCCCGCCGGCACGGGCAAGGCGGAATCGGAGCAGGCCCTGCTCGATGAGGCCATGGGACAGTTCCCGTTCCTGTTCGCGCCGGGCTGGATCTGGCTGATGGACCGCAACTACCACGGGGCCGCGCGGATCGCCCGGATGATCCGGTCGACGCACGTGCTGATCAGGCTCAAGAGCGACATCCCGCTGAAGCGGACCTCGCGGATCCTGCCCGACGGCTCGTACCGGGCGGAGCTGTCCGGCGACGGCGTCACGGTCGCGGTCCGCGTCATCGAGTACTGGGTCACAGTGGAGGGCCAGGAGGTCCCGGAGATGTTCTGCCTGGTCACCGACCTGATGGACTGGGAGGACTACCCCGGCCCCGAGCTCGCCGCCCTCTGTAAGTGGCGGTGGGACGGGTCGGAGACCGCGCTGCGGGAGGCCAGGGCGCCGCTGCGCGGCGCCGGCCCCGGCACGGGGCCGATGCTCCGCTCCGGGTCCCCGCACCTGGTCCGGCAGGAACTCGCGGCCTGGGCCGCAGGGACCGGGATGACCCGGGGCGTCGTCCTCGATGCCGCTCTCGCCGCCGCGCCCGTGAGGAAGGGCAGGACGGCCGGGCTCCCGGTCCGGCCCCGTGACCTGTCCTTCGCCCGCGCCCTCCGGGCGGTCCTGTCCGCAATCCGCATCGGGAACACCTGCTACCAGGCCGTGACCAGCGAAATCGGGCGGCACCGGACCGTCGTCGACCGCGGCCGGCACCGCGCCCGCAAGTCCAAGTCCCCGTCATCCTTCGCGCACGCCACCGCGAACGACACCGCCACCCGCATCGCCCCCGCCATCATCACCATGGCCAACACTCCAGCCTGACCAGCGCAAGCACCGCGAACCAGCCGAAAAGGAACCTTGCCGGACCGTGGACCCGGCCGGCTCCGGCACGACACGCCGGCCTCATGCATGCCCGCCGGAAGGCAACTACCAGCAGTAACCAAAAACAGGAACTACCCACAACCAGTCAAACACCTAAAGCCCGCGGCATTGGGGGAACCGGGAGATGTCGCCGGCGTCGCCGATGACGGTCCCGGCGCTGACCGGGCCGGCCCCGGATACCTCGGTCACGGAGGTTCCCGGCGCGCGGACCGCCGCGGCGAGTTTCTTCCTGGTCTCCGCGAGCTGGGTGTCCAGGCGGCGCAGGTCGTCCAGGAACTGGGCGGCCAGGTCGCGCGGCGGGCGGTCCCGGCCGGGTCGGCGGGGGTGATCTTGTCCAGTACCCTGGCAGCGTGACCTGCGGTTATCTCCTTCCGGACGCCGCCGGGAGGTCGCTTTGGGTAACGGTGACAGTCTTTTGGGGGTTCCTGTTGTTTGACACCTAACTAATTCCACATAAACCATTTTCTATAACTTGGGCCACTCATATACCATATACCTAACCAATATTTTATCCATATATTGCTCCAGACTGGCATTGTGTGGTATTAAAAGCGATGACGGCCGGCCCGAGCTGGCCGGACCAGCGCGGACGGGCACGATATCCGGGCGGCTCATGTCGCACTCGTCGCCTGCGCTCTTTGAATCAGGGGGTTCTCTTATGCCAGGTCTTCGGTCCGCTCGCCTGCCAGCAGTCGCCGCAGGGGGGTGTTTGGCGGTGGCGTTGATCGCGGCGGCGCCAAATGCACTGGCGTCGGCCAGTGCGTCCGCGGCGGGCTCCTCGTTCGTATCCTTCAGCACGTTCATGAAGACGACGGCCGGGGCTCGTTACTCGACTTTCCAGACTGCCGGGCACGCGGCTGCGGTCCGCAGCCCGCAGGCGTTCAGCCAGATGCGCTCCTACATCGTGAGCACATATCGCGGTGTAAAGGTCGAGCACTCCTTCGTCCTCGGCGGCACGTATTTCGACTGCGTGACGGTGAAGTCGCAGCCCACGGTGCGTGACCTGCGGCTCGCGCGGATCGCCGCGCCGCCCGCCGCGGCGCCGGCGGGGCACCGCGGCGGGAAGGCAGTGCGTTCGCTGCTGGCGCGGGGGCTGCGTGACCGGTACGGAAACGCCATCTCCTGCCCGGCCGGGACCATGCCGATGCTGCGCATGACCCTCGGCGCGATGACCAGATTCCCCACCCTGGCAGCGTTCCTGGCCAAGGGACCGGCCGGTGCGGTCGCGCGGACGATTCCGCCGGGCAGCGCGCATCGTTACGCGTATGGCTACCAGCGCGTCACCAACTACGGTGGGAATTCCTGGCTGAACGTCTGGAACCCCTCTGGCCCCTTCACGCTCTCCCAGCAGTGGTACGTCAACGGCTCGGGGTCCGGGACGCAAACGGTCGAGGGCGGCTGGGTGCATTACCCGGCGAAGTTCGGCACCAAGTCGGTGCTGTTCATCTTCTCCACGCCCAACAACTACGCCAGCGGCTGCTACAACCTCGAATGCCCCGGCTTCGTGCAGACAAGCTCGGCCGCGACGCTCGGCGCCCCATTCAACAACTACAGCACCTATGGCGGCACCCAATGGGGCTTCGGGCTGCAGTGGAAGTACTACAACGGCAACTGGTGGATGTACTACTCGGGCAACGCCGTTGGCTACTACCCCGGCTCGGTATTCAAAGGCGGCCCGATGGCCAGCAAGGCAGCGCTGACCGAGTATGGCGGGGAAACCTACACATCCGGCACCAGCTGGCCGCAGATGGGCAGCGGGAAGTTTGCCAAGGCGGGATTCAGCCAAGCCGCGTACCAGAACACGATCTTCTACATCCCGAAGAACGAGAGCGGCGGCACCGGGGTCTGGTCGTCACTGACCACCGTCCAGACGAACCCCACCTGTTACACGATCAAGTACACGCCCGCCTCACAGGGGGGAAGCTGGGGCACCTACTTCTACTTCGGCGGCCCCGGAGGAAAGTGCTGACCGGGACACCCTGACCGGGAACCTGCCGGTGCCACCGCACGTCCAAGTGGGCGGGGGCACCGGCAGTGTGTGTCCTGAACGGAGGGCGGGACCATGGCAATTCGCCAGATCGTACCGCTGGCTCTCATGATCGTCCTGGTAACCGCGGCTTGCGGCCACCTTCCCGCGTCCGGGAACGGGAGCGAGGCGGGCGGCGGCACGGCCAGGATCGTGCCCTTCAGCGGGTTCCTCGACAGCATCCGCTCGGCACGCTACGGGGACTTCGCCGGGCGTCCCGGCACCAAGGTGCGAGACGAGCGCGCGTTCGCACAGATGCGAAAGTACCTCCTGAACCGGTACCAAGGCGCCCGCGTGGTGCGAAGCTACGCTGTCGGCGGAGCCATCTTCGACTGCACCGAGCAGGCCGGCGCCCTGGCACACCCACCAGCGCCCGCCAGCGCTCCCCCCCAGTCGGCCGGCGCCCACGCGACGGGTACCCAAGCCGACTGCCCGCAGGGAAGCGTGCCCGTGCGCCGCATGACCCTGGACGATCTCGTGCAGTTCGCCAGCCTGCGCCAGTACCTCGGCAAGGGCCCCGGCGGCCCCGGCAGGCTGCCCCCGGTACCCGGCAGCCAGTAAATCCTCCCCAATCCCCAACATTCAGGTTTTCTCAGCAACTTTCACGTGAGTCGCTTGTGCTCGAATAGCGTCAGGACAAGGGCTGCGCGCTGTAGGAAGTCCGTGAAGATGTCCGTTGGGCCTCCTACTTGTCCATCGCGTGTCCGTTGGGTCCGTCTACTTGTCCGCTGGCCAGGATTTGCCAGGTGTTCGTGGCGTTGTGGGCGGTTCGCGGACTGGCGTGGTCCAAGGTCGCGAGCCATGGACCTTTCAGCAGTGCAGGTGAGTTTCAAGGACGCTGCGGGCGTGGTGCAGCAGTCGCGGCTGGCCGTGGCTGAGGCCGGGGTGCTGGCGACTGGCAGGCCGTGGCGGGTCTTCCGCTGGCATCGCGGTCAGGCGCACTATTCGGGCTGGTACTGGTCGGCGACGATGGGCCGGCACGTGGTGTATGAGAGCCGGCTCGAGCTGGCCCGGCTGCTGCTGGCGGACTTCGACCCGAAGGTAGCGGCGATCGCCGCCCAGCCGTTCCTGGTGACGGCGCCGGCCGAAGAGGGCAGGACCCGCCGTCATGTCCCGGACTTCCTCCTGGTGGACAGTGATGGCCTGGTGACGGTCGTCAACGTCAAGCCCGCTGACCGGCTGGGCGACCCGAAGGTCGCCCGTTCGCTGGCGTGGGCGGGGGCGGTGTTCGGGTCCCGGGGGTGGCGTCACGAGATCTGGTCGCAGGCACCGCCGGCGGTGCTGGCCAACGTGCGGTTCCTGGCCGCCTACCGGCACCAGGCGCGGGTGCCCGCGGAGCTGGCCGCCTGGGTCGGCGGGAGAACCGCTGCCCCGGTGAGCATCACGGAGCTGGAAGCCGCCTGGCCGGAGCAGGCGGACGGGATCCGGTCCGCGGCGCTGCACCTGCTCTGGCGCGGCGATCTGACCGCCGACCTGACGCGGCCCCTGTCTGCCGCGACGGTGCTGGAGCGTGCCGCGTGAGCGCCGGGCAGGAGTGGACGATCACGCTGGGCACCGGCACCAGCCTGGTCCATGACGGCGAGCTGTGGACGGTGACCGGGCTGGACGGCGAGGCCGTGACGCTGCGGGGCCGGGGCGGGCGCAGCCTGCGGGTGCGCACCTCGACGCTGCTGACCGCCCCGGGGACCAGGATCGTCGGCGTCCGCGAGGACCTGCCGGCGGCGGCCGGGCCGCTGCTGGACGACCTGACCGGCGCCGAGCGGGAGCAGCTGGCCGGCCGGCTCGGGCACGTCCGGGAACTGCTGACAGGCTACGTGTCCGGTTCGGACGCCGCAGCGGCCGAGGGCGAGCCCCGGCCCGAGTACGATCCCTCGCTGCCAGCCGGGGACCGGGAGGCGGCGAAGGCCGCCGAGCTGGGTGTGTCGGCCCGCACGGTGCGCCGCTGGGTGGCCGGCTACCTGCGGGCCGGGGCTGCCGGGCTGGTCGACGGCCGGTCGGTGCGGCCCTCGGACGTGCTGGCAGGGGCGGACGAGCGCTGGCTGGCGATGTGCAAGATCGTGCTCGGCGAGCACACCGAGGCATCCCGGCCCACCAGGAACCTGGTGCTTCGGCGGGTCTCGGCCCGGCTGGAGGCCGAGCACGGGCCGGGCACTGTGAGGGAACCGGGCGTCAAGAAGGCCAGGGCCGTGCTGGAGGAGCTCACCCAGGGCACCAACGCGTTCGCCGGCAGCACGAAGGCCAAGCGGTCGATCGCCGCCCGCCCGGCGGGCGTCTACGGACGGCTGCGGGCCACCAGGCCCGGGGAGTACGTGCTGCTGGACACCACGCCGCTGGACGTGTTCGCGATGGAGTCGGTCACGCTGCGCTGGGTGCGCTGTGAACTGACGGTCGCGATGGACCTGTTCTCGCGGTGCATCACCGGGCTGCGGCTGTCCCCGGTCTCGACCAAGGCGGTGGACGCGGCCACGGTGCTGTTCGAGACGCTGCGTCCCTCCCGGCACGGGACCGCCGCCGGCGTGCTGCCCTATGCCGGGCTCCCGGGCGTGGTGGTGACCGCAGGCTCCTCGCAGCCGTCCGGGCCAAGGGCGGCGGGCACCCTGGCGGGGGTGGCGGCGGAGACCGTGGTGGTCGATCACGGGAAGGTCTACCTGTCGGAGCACCTGATGGCGGTCTGCGAGCGGCTGGGCATATCGGTGCAGCCGGCCAGGCCGCTGACGCCCACGGATAAACCTTTGGTTTCACACTGCACCCTTTCGGGTCGGTTCGTGCGTGTCTGATGTTTGTGCAGGTCGCCGGTCGGAGAGCCGGGGAGGTCCGTGGTGCGGGGCCGGCGGGTTGGGTCCGGGCGGGTGGTAGAGCGCCTGGCCTTTATCGTTGTAGCACTGGCCGCTGACAAGACCGGCGTGGCGCCAGGCCTTGACCGTGCTTGTGGACACGCTGAGCTGGCCGGCCATCTCGTCCAGGGTGAGCATGCCGGCGTCGCGGAGCCGCTGTTCTCGGCTGCGCAGCCCGTATTCATCGCGGATGTTACGGACGATCAGGGTGTGGAAGGGGCGGCCTTCGCCGCTGGTGTGGCCGCGGGCGTTGAGGATGGCAGCGATCTCGGCATGGGTGTGGTGGTCCAGCAGTTCGTCGATTGCTTCGACGACGTGCGGTGCGGTCTGGCGCAGTTCCCAGGCGGTTTTGGGGACCGGCAGGGTCAGGGTGTGGTCTTGCCCGCCCTGCCATCGGATGTTGCAGGTGATCGTTTTTGCGTTCTTGGTGACGGTGACGTCGGTGAGGAGCAGGCGGGTGATGCGCTTGCGTTCTCGCTGCGGGGTGGCCGGGTCGTTCCAGATCGCGGGGAAGTCGGTGACCAGCTTGCGGATGCGGGTTTTCCGGGTTTCGGCGAGGTCGGCGGTGGCGGCGTTCTGGGCCTTGTCGCAGGCGTCCTGGGCGTCCTGGAGTGCGCGCAGCGCGGTGTTCCAGTCGGCTTCGAGGGTGTCGGCGACGAGCCGGTTGGCGGGGTCGACGGCCAGGTAGCGGCGGCGGGTCAGGTCGGCGTGGTAGCGGGCTCGCTCGACTGCGGCGGCACGTAGCCTGCCGGCGTAGTCGGCGCGTTGCTCGAGCTCGGCTGCGACGGTGAGCGCGGCTTCAACGGCCAGCGGGGTGAGGGTGTCGATCATCAGCTGGCCGATCGCGGTGTCCAGGCTTGCCCCGGGGAGGGCCTGGCAGATCCGGGCTGCGTGCTCGACCATGGATCGCTGGCACACGTAGTCGGGGAGTTCGAGGCCGCCGCGGACGTGGTAGCGCACGGTCATCCGCTGCCCGCACCGGCCGCAGATGATGATGCCCTGGAGCAGGGCGGGTCCTTCGCGGGGCGGGCCTTTCTTGCGGTCCGTTCCGTGGGCGGCGGCGCATTCGGCGAGCCGGGCCTGGTTGGCCTCGAATTCGTCCACGGTGATGTAGCCGGGGTGGGCGCCGGGGATGAAGGAGATCCATTCCTCGCGGGGCTTGATCTGGCGGATGTAGGTGCCGTCGCCGTCGGCGTGGTCGCGGTGCCGGCCGAAGCAGAACACGCCGGCGTATCTGGGGTTGTGCAGGATGCGGAGCACGGCTGAGTGTGCCAGCGGCGCCCAGTCCAGCTCGCCTTTGCGGGGTCCCTTGCGGTGGCGGCGGGGGAACAGCAGCCCGGCGTCGTTGAAGGTCTTCACCACTGCGTGTGCGGACCCGGCGGCGCGGAAGGTGGTGAACAGGTGCCTCACGGCCTGCTGGACGGAGGTGTCGGGATCGGGGCCGGCATGACCGGCGGCATCGTAGGCCAGCCCGACGGGCAGCGGGGTGATCAGCTCGCCGCGGCGGGCCTTGGATAGGATCCCGCCGCGCATGCGGGAGCGCAGGAAATGCAGCTCGGCCTCGCTGAGCTGGCCTTTCATGCCGAGTAGCATCCGGTCGTTGAAATCGCGGGGATCATAGAGGCCGTCTTCGTCGCAGATCAGCGTGCCGCCCAGGGCGCAGATTTCCAGCAGACGGTGCCAGTCGGCGTTGTTCCTGGCCAGCCGGGAGCACTCCAGGCCCAGGACGATCCCGGCCTTGCCCATGCCGACGTCGGCGACCAGCCGCTGGAATCCTTCCCGGTCGGCGGCCGAAGCGCCGGACTGGCCCTGGTCGATGTCGATGACGATGATCTGGTCGCTGCTCCAGCCGAACGCGATCGCGCGCCCGCGCAGGTCGTACTGCCGCAGCGCGGATTCGGTGTTGGTGAGGACCTGCTTGAGCGTTGACTGGCGGACATACAGGTAGGCGTCGCGGCGCAGATGCGCGGCACCCACCTTGGAGGAGGCATGCGGGGCGGTGTTCATCACGGGGTCCGGCCTTCCTGCAGGAGGGCATCGAGGGTCATCAGGTGGCTGCGAGCGTCATCGCCGCCAGGACGTCGATGAGCTCGCGGGTGGCGGTCGCGGGCAGCCCTGGCGCGGTGGCCCGCGGCGGCGGGGCTGCCGCCGGGGTCATGGCGGGGATGAGATCGGCGAGGGTGCGCCGCCATGTGGTGACGCCCTTGCCGGTGAGCACGCCAAGGCCGAGGGGGAACGCCTCGGCGCGTGCGTGCAGGGCGGCATGACGCAGTTGCTCGTAGCGGGCATCCAGCCCGGTACCGGGGGCGGTGACCTGGCCGGCATCCGGGCAGGTGCCCGGTTCAGCAGCCGCGTGGCCAGGTGAGGGTGGCAGGGACGGGGACGGGTGTTCCTCCTTTCCCGGTGCGCGGGCGGATAGGTCAGCGGCTTTTGGAGTGGTGCTCCCGGTGCCGGGCCAGGGCTCGCTCGATGGACCGGGGGTGCGCGCGCACGCCGAAGTTCGCCTCGATCGGCCCGGCCAGGGCACCTGGCCGCAGTGCGGGATCGGTGGCCAGCGCCTGCTCGGCCCAGGCCAGGATCTCCTCGGTGAGCTTGTGCGCCCGGCGCGGCCCGGGCCTGGCGGGCACGAGGCCTTCCAGCCCGGATCCGGCCAGCGCGGCGGCTGCCTGGTAGTACGAGGGCCGGGAGTACCCGAACGCCGCCGCGGCGGCGGTGACCGGCACCTTGTCCACGGTGACCGCGCGCACCATCTCGTACTTGACCTGCACCACGTCGCGGGCGTCGAAGAACTCTTCGGCGAGGAACGCCGCATCGGATACCTGCTCGGGATGCGGGTTCAGGCACCGTGCCTCGCGCAGCGCTGCCGCCTTCGGGTCCTCGCTGGGTTCTCGCCTGGCCATGCCGCCTCCCGGGACGTACTGCCGTAAGGCTAATTATGCCCAATAGATTCAGGATCCCTGCGGCAACGCGCCAGTACTCGGCCAATGACAGCAGCAAGTGAAGCTCTATTGGGCACCTCTGGGCGAGGATGGCATGCTGACCCAGCCGAGTACCCGGCATAATCATCCTAACGTTCACGGCATAATCTGCTTTACAGCCGTGCCGCTGCCCGGATGGGACCGTAGCCGGTCGATCAGATCCGCGACGGCCAGCAGGCCATCGGCAGTGAAGGGACACCGTCCCGCCGCGATGACCACGAACGGATCCACCGGCGCAGCATCGGTCCAGGCCGCCGGAAGCGAGAACAGCTCCCCGTCCTCGTCCCTGCAGTAGACCCGGTCCTCTCCCCAGTTGCGCCGGTGGACAACGAACTCGAAATCGCGGCCAGACAGCGGATGGAACCGGTGGATCACCCGGACACGCCG
>JBKQSL010000037.1:0-5890 GCA_052143655.1 Streptosporangiaceae bacterium
TGAATTAGGCGATAAATGGCGATGCCGCGAGCTGGTGTTGCCCCGGGCGCTCTGGATGGTGCTCAAGCCGGCGTTCACTGCGAGCATGCGCACCGCGCTGCAGCGCTGCGAACCGTGCTCGAGTCCGGTCGCTGGTGTCGTTGGTCCTGGCTGCGGGTGTTCGGTGCTGGCCCCTGGCGGCGGCGACTGTGCATGGCGGCTATCGAGCTGGGCTGGTCTGCGCTGGACGCTGTCGCGGCCGTTCATCGGCGGTGCTGCCGAGCAGCTGGTAGGTGATGGGCCGGGTGTCGCCAGGGATGCGCGGCGGGGTGTAGCTGAGCTCGTCGATCAGGCAGGCCAGTGCCCGGTTGAGGCGGGGCTGCTGGTGCCGGTCGAGGGTGACCATGACCTGCTCGGGGGTGTAGGTGATGGTGCCGGCCTGGTGCATGAGGCTGCGGGTCAGGGCCCGGTACTCGTTGTTGTCCTGGAGGTAGGCGTTGAGGTGGTCGGCCAGCCAGGTGTCGGCGTTGCAGGCCAGCAGCCGCAAGACCATGACCAGGCCGCGGCGGCGGGCGCGGAGCAGCGCGCGCCTGGCGCCGGGGCTGATGACGTTTGCTGGCAGTTCGGCGGGGATCTTGCCGCGGGTTCTGGTGAGCTGGGTGAGGTTGTGCTGCGCGGCGGTGATTTTCTGCTCGGCGGCGCGGATGGCGGTGTTCTTCTCGGCGATGGTGAGGGCGGGGTCGGCGGGGATGGCGCCCAGGGTGCGCTGGGCTTCGGCGAGGCCGGCCCTGGCGGCGCGGATGGCGGCGTTGGCGCGGTCGCGTTCGGGGTTGCGGATTAGCTTGGTGTTGTCGGTGATCTGGGCGTGGTAGTCGACGAGCCAGTCGATGCCGTAGAAATCCAGGTACTTGAAGGCGTTCTCGATGATCCACCGGCCCTTGAGGGCGAACAGCAGGCCGGGGGCGGAGGCGACCAGGTCGCTGGTGAGGATCTGCAGCACTGGCCGCAGGTGCGGGCAGCCGGCTGCCCGCGGGCAGGTGCATCCGGTGGTGTCCTGGCATTCGCAGAGGGTGAGCTGCCGGACGGGGCCGTCGTAGTCCCTCAAGGAGATGATCTCATCGGCGAGGACCACGCTGATGGTGTCGCGGCCGCGTTTGACCTGGTGCACGGCGGGGGCGGCGGCGGTCGCGGCGAGGGCGCCGCGCCGGTAGGTGACGAAGTCGATGTCGCGGGCGCGGCAGGCGGTGAACGCCTCGGCGCAGGCGCCGCCGCGGTCGAAGCCGAGCAGGATCTTCCCGCCGGGCACGATGGCGCGCAGCTGGTCCAGCCCGGGCTGCATGGTCTTGGCCAGGCTGGAGGGCTCTGCGGTGGTGAAGCACACCGCCCGGCCGCGGGCGTCGGTGAACAGGGTGTCGGCGCGGCCTTTCTCGCACCGGCCGCGCTTGCCGTTGTGGCCCTTGGCGACCGGCCTGGCGCCGCCGTAGGGCACGAAATGATCGTCGACATAGTAGATCCCGGCGGACTGCCCGTTCAGCGCCAGCATCGCGCGGGCCAGTCCGGCTTGCAGTGCGGGGATGTCGGCCAGGTCGGCGGTGGCGGACAGGCGAGGCCGCAGGGTGTGCAGTTCCGGGGAGCGCGCCGCCCCGATCAGCGGCCCGGCCTCAGCGCGCACCAGGGTCTTGACCCCTTCGACCGAGTCGATCCCGAGGTTGAGCGCCAGCACCGTGAAGGCAGCGATGTGGATCTGGTCGAACGAGCGCCCGGCCGCGCCGCGCAGGCCGCCGAGCACCGTCGCGGCGTTCACCTGGTCCAGGTAGGCGTGCAGCAGCATCGACCCGGCATACCGGGACCGGAACACCCCGCCGCCCAGCCGCGGCAGCACCAGCCTGCCGCCGGCCACGGCCTCTGCCTCGGTGTCGGTGCTGGTCGCGGTGTCCCCGGCGCCTGCCCCGGCGTCGGCGTCGCTGGTGGCCCGGGTGCCGGCCTGGCTGCGGGCGGCGGGGGTGGTGCCGAGCTCGCCCTGGATCGGCCGGGCCGCCTGCCGGGCGGCATCCTGCTTACGCAGCGCGATGGAGATCGCCGGCTGGGTGACCCCGAGCCGGGCGGCGACCTGCCGCTGCGACAGGCCGCTGTCCAGCAGGGCGCGGGCCTGCGCCATCTTCGCGCCGGTCAGTTCCGGCGGGCGCCCGCCGGGCGGCTTCACCACCGCCGCTGATCCGCCCTTGCGGTACGCGGCATGCGCCGCGCGGACGGTCCGCGGCGCGATCTGGAAGGCCCCGGCGACCTGGCCGGCGGAGAACCCGATCTGGCGCAGGGTCACAAGGCCCAGGTTGCGCATCCCGGTGTCGTCTTCGGCGTACGGGCCGAACAGCAGCACCTCATCAGCGCTCACCCAGCACTCGCCGCGCCAGCGGTGCAGCCGCAGCGCCGGCACCTGGTCGGGCATCCCGGACAGGACGCTTCGCACCGCTCGGCTCATAAGCCGATTCTATCTTCCCCGCCTCTCCGTTTACATAGGTTATTTATCACGCTTGGGATACGTTTCCGCAGCTCACGGCTTGATCAACTGACTAGTTCAGGAGGTCTGAGACTCCGCGACGGCGTTATGAAACGCGGAGGTACCTGGTCGTATGTGATCCGCGTCAAGGACCCTGAGACCGGAATAAGCAAACCCCGATGGGTCGGCGGCTTCACCACCGAGGAAGCCGCCAAGACCGCGCGCGACAATGCCCGGGTGATGGCCCACCAGGGCCGGTACATCGACCGCAGCGGCATCACGGTAGCCGCCTACCTCGATGAGTGGATCCAGGCCCATTCAGTCGAGATCAAGCCCAAGACGCTTCAGGACTACCGGCACCTGATCAACCGGCACGTCCGGCCGCACATCGGCGGACTGCGGCTCCCAGGCCGTCACCCCGGCCCGCCTCACCAGGCTGTACCGTGACCTGCTCACTGGCGGCGGCAGGGACGGCACCGGCCTGTCGCCACGCACCGTCTCCTACGTGCACGCGGTACTGCGCAAGGCATTCCGGGACGCGGTGGTCGTCGAGCAGATCCTGCCGTCCAATCCGGTCGAGCGGGCCAAGCGCCCGCGCCAGGCTGCCGCCGAGCCAGGCGTGATCTGGGCTCCCGCCCAGCTTGCCGCGTTCCTGGCCACGGCAGAAGGGCATCGGCTGTCCGCCTTCTACCATCTGGCCGCCTACACCGGAGCCCGCCGCGGCGAGCTGCTGAACCTGCGCTGGCACGACATTGACCTGGCACGGGCAGAAGTCCGCATCACCGGATCCGCCGCCGTCATCGCCGGGCAGCGGATCGAGGGCACTACCAAGAGCGGCCGGTCCCGCACCATCAGCATCGACCCCGGCACCGTCGAAGTCCTGAAAGAGCACCGCAAGCGGCAGGCCGCCGACCAGCTCGCCGCCGGACCGGAGTGGGCCGACGCGGGCGACTACGTGTTCCGCACCGCCTGGGGCCAGCCGGTCCACCCCGACACCGTGTCGTCCCTGATGACCGCGCTGATCAAGACTCACAACGACCAGCGCCCCGCTGACCCGCTGCCGCACGCCCGCTTGCACGACCTGCGCCATGTCCATGCGACCACCCTGCTGCTAGCAGGCGTCCCGGTGCATGTCGTCGCCGCCCGCCTCGGCCATGCCGACCCGTCCATCACCTTGCGGGTATACGCGCACGTCATCAGCGGCCAGCTCGCCGAGGCTGCCGTCATCTTCGCCCACGCGATCAGCACGGCTTCGTAACCCGGAAACTGCCCGACAGCCAAGCCCTCAGACAGCCATCGAATATCGAGCAGACAGCTCGCTGTTAGCAAAGCCGTTAGCAAAACGACCGTCGTGAGGGAACACAGCAACGAAATAGGCCGATGAACTGGGCGCGCTCGGAGGGACTCGAACCCCCAACCTTCTGATCCGTAGTCAGATGCTCTATCCGTTGAGCTACGAGCGCCGGTGCGGTGGACAGTCTACGGTACACCGGGCACGCCCCGGACCGGGCCGCCGGAAGACGTCGCACCCGGGCCGGTCACCCGGACGACAGCCGTCAGCGGCGGCCTCAGGACCAAGACGGCGTGATCGTGGCGCGCAGCTCGCGCTTGAGCAGCTTGCCGCTGGCGTTCTTGGGCAGGGACCCGACCAGCACCACGTGCTTGGGCACCTTGAACGTGCCGAGCCGCTGGCGGCAGTGCGCGATCAGCTCCTCCGGCGTGACCGACTGGCCGGCCCGGACCACGACCGCGGCGGTCACGGCCTCGATCCACTGCGGGTGCGGCAGCCCGAACACGGCCACTTCGGCGACCGCTGGGTGCTGATAGAGCGCTTCCTCCACCTCGCGGCTGGCCACATTCTCCCCGCCGGACTTGATCATGTCCTTCTTGCGGTCGACCACGGTCAGGTAGCCCTCGTCGTCCAGCACCCCGAGGTCCCCGCTGTGGAACCAGCCGCCAGCGAACGCCTCCGCGGTCCGGTCCAGGTCCTTCCAGTAGCCGAGCATGGCGTGCGGGCTGCGGTGCACGATCTCGCCGGTCTGGCCCGGCGGCAGCGGCCATCCGGCGTCGTCGACGACCCGCGTCTCCACGTTCAGCGCGGCCCGGCCGGCTGATCCGGCCTTGCGGACCTGGTCTTCAGGCCGCAGCAGGGTGGCCAGCGGTCCCATCTCGGTCTGCCCGTAGAAGTTGAACAGCCGCACTTCCGGCAGCCGGGCACCGAGTTCCTTCAGCACCTCCACCGGCATGATCGACGCCCCGTAGTAGCCCTTGCGCAGCGACGACAGGTCCCGGCGGGTGAAGTCGGGGTGACGCAGCAGCGAGATCCACACGGTCGGCGGGCAGAACAGCTTCGTCGCCCGTTCCGCCTCCACCGCCTGCAGGATCGCGGCCGGGTCGGCGCCGGGCAGCACGATGTTGGTGGCGCCGAGGTAGATGCCCGGCGTGAGGAAGCAGTGCAGTTGCGCGCAGTGGTACAGCGGCAGCGAGTGCACCTCGACGTCGGCGGCGGACATCTCCCCGTCCACGATGCAGGAGACGTACTGGGCGATCAGGCTGCGGTGCGTCAGCATCGCGCCCTTGGGCCGGGACTCGGTCCCGCTGGTGTAGATGAGCTGGGCGAGGTCGTCGTCAGCGACGCTGACCTCCGGCGGCGCTGGCCCGTCGGCGGTCATCCAGTCCGGCACCGCCTGCCAGCCGGGCGGCGCGGGGCCGCCGCGGTCGGGGATCACGCCGCGCAGGCCTACGGCCCGGTCCAGCCCGGCGAGCGCCTGCTCGGCCACCGGCACCAGCACGTCCTCGGCGATCAGGCCCACGGCCCCGGAATGCTCCAGTATGTAGCCAGTCTCGTCGGCGGTGAGCATGAAATTGATGGGCACCGAGATCGCGCCGAGCCTCGCGAGCGCGAAGTAGGCGACTACGAACGCATGGTTATTGTGGCTGAACAGCGCCACCCGGTCGCCCGGGCCGACATCCCGCGCGGCGAGCGCGCCAGCCGTCCGGCGGACGGTCGCGTCGAGTTCGGCGTAGCTCTGCCGCAGATCCCGGTAGACAATCGCGGTCTTGCCCGGGTACCGGGCAGCCGACCGGCGCAGCAGGTCGGCGATCGAGTGCACCCGAGCGTGCGCGATCAGCGGAGCGTTGTGCTCGGCCGGCATGGCGACTCCTGGCAGTGCGGGCGGGCGGACCCCGCTACCTGGGGACAGGCTAGTCAGCGCCGGCGATCCCGTCACCGGGGACTGACAGGCGGCCTGCCCGGCCAGGACTCCCGGCTCAGCTGAGCCGGGAGTCGATCACGATCGGATGGCCGCGGCCGAGGAAGAAGATGCCGGGGTAGCCCCTGGTCCAGAACCCGGCGCTGGGGTTATCCCGGAGCGTCGAGTGCGCGATGCGCAGGGTCCCGGTGCGGTTGTCGCT
>JBKQSL010000038.1:0-13382 GCA_052143655.1 Streptosporangiaceae bacterium
ACGCTACAGCGCCTGTACTGCCTGTTCGTCACCGAGGTCGGCAGCCGCTATGTGCATATCCTCGGTGTCACCGCGAACCCGGACGGGGCCTGGACTGTGCAGCAGATCCGCAACCTGCTGATGGATCTGGGGGACCGCGCCGCAGGCTTCCGGTTCCTTGTCCGGGACCGGGCCGGGCAGTTCACTGCATCATTTGACGCGGTCCTAGCCGATGCCGGTATCGAGGTCGTGAAGATCCCGCCTCGCAGTCCAAGGGCGAACGCTTATGCGGAACGGTTCGTGCTCACCGCGCGGACGGAGATCACCGACCGGATGCTGATCTTCGGCGAGCGGCATCTGCGGACGATCCTGGCCCAGTACGAGGGCCATTACAACGGGCGGCGCCCTCATCGCGGCCGTCAGCTCCGCCCGCCGCGGTCCGATCACCCTGTCGCGGACCTCTCCCACAAGCGGATCAAGCGCTGGCCCGTCCTCGGCGGCCTCATCAACGAATACGAGCGAGCCGCATAGAAGCGCAGGTCAGGACCGGTGGCCGAGTTCTGGAACCCCGCAGGTGTCCGGCAACGCTTTCGACATTGCCGGGGCTGGCGCCGCCGGGTTGCGGACGGCCTGGGTGAATCGCGCGGGCGTGCCGTTCGACACCATCGGCAGGCCGCCGGGGGTCGTTGTCTCCGGTCTGGGGCAGCTGCCGGATGCCCTGGCCGGCTGACCCGGCGCTGCACCTGGGGCCAGGCAGGGCCGTCGGGTCAGGCCTCCGGGCGGCGGCTGCCGCCGTGCCAGTCTTCCTCCACTCCGGCCTGATCGGGTCCGGCGCCGAAGCTGGCGAGCTGGGGGCGTTCGCGGAGGCTGCGCTTGAGTTCGGCGAAGCCGGGGAACGCGGCTAGCCCGGTGACATGGTCCCAGAGACGGACGGCGTCCTGGTCGCCGGGCACACGGCTGATGACCGGGCCGAAGAAAGCAACGCCGTGCGGCGGCTGGAACTGGATGATCGGGGTGCCGACGTCCCGGCCGGTCAGGGACAAGGCGTGCTCGGTCTCGGCCTGCAGCCCGGCGTCCCAGCTGGTGTCATCGAGGGCGTCGGCCAGCTCGGCCGGCAGGCCCGCTTGTGCCAGCAGTGGCTCGGCGAACTCGCGGCTGCCCCGGACCTGGGGCGTGAGCTGCGCGGCCCCCTGTGATTCGAAGATCTCGCTGCTGAACGCCTCATACAGCGGGCCGATGACGTCGGGGCCGTGCTCGGCTCGTGCCCGGGCGGCGACGCGCAGCAGCCGCAGTCCCGAGGTGTGGCCGTCTTCGTAGCCGGCCGGGAAGCGCGCGTCGTAGTCGACGTCGGCGTTGATCAGCCGCAGGGAGATGAACCGCCAGTCGACCGTGTAGTCGCGCCGGGCAGCGACCTTGCGGACCCACTGGCTGGTGATCCATGCGAACGGGCACACGGGGTCGAACCAGAAGCTGATGTCGGCTGGGCGCGCCGGGCTGCGGGTCGTCATGGTCAGGCGGCCGCGTGCTGGCGCAGGTAGCGGACCAGGCCAGTGACGTCCTCGGGGACGAGGCGGCCGATGGCGCCGCTGGAGTAGACGCTCACGACCACTTTGCCGGCCGGGTCGAGGACGAAGCCGGTGGACTGCAGGTAGACCGGGTCGGGGTTGACGAACGCGCCGGTGAGTTCGGCGATGGCGCGGGCGTCAGCGCTGTGCCCGACGGGGAAGGTCAGGCCGTGCCTGGCGATCAGATCGGCGGTGGTGGGCTCGTCGTCGACCGATAGCGCCGCGGCCCTGATGCCGGTCTCGGCGAGGCTGCCGGCGGCGCGCTGGAATGCGCGCAGCTGGGCGTTGCAGTACGGGCACCACGAGCCGCGGAAGAACAGCACGACGCCGAAGTCGCCGGCGAAGGCGTCCGGCAATGTCAGGGCCGGCCCGCCGGGCGGGGTCAGCGACAGGGCAGGAAACGCGGATCCCGGGCTGAGCAGCGGCATGACAGTTTCTCCTTGACGATGCTGATCGGTTTCGTGATCGGTGACGCCGATCGTCGCCGGCATCATCTAATTAGCGCAGCGCCTGCCAGTGTTCTTACTCCGCAGCCGGCCACCAGAAATCTCCTGCCGGCCGGTAAGACTCTGCCGACCCGCAACGCGAACGGTAAAACGGGGCCGGGGCAGCAGCTGTGCCTGCTCCCGGAGCAGCGCGTTGCCGCTGACGTGCGGCCGAAGGGAGCAAGCGTGACAGACACGCTGACCGGCAGGACAGCCCTGGTGACGGGGGCCGGGCGCGGGATCGGCCGGGCGATTGCCGTCGGCCTGGCGCAGGCAGGCGCGGACGTGCTGGTGACCGCGCGGTCTGCCGGCGAACTGGCGGAGACGGTCGCGGCGATCGGGGCCGCGGGCAAGGGCGCTGGCCACGCCCTGGCGGTGGCCGCTGACCTTGCCGCTGACCGGCAGCGGCAGCGGGTAATCCAGGCAGGGCTGGCCCGCGGCCGGGTCGACGTGCTGGTGAACAACGCCGCGACGGTGGAGCCGCTGGGCGCCTCCGCCTCGATCGGGGCCGGCGACCTGCGCCAGGCGTTCGAGCTCAACGTCATCGCCCCGGCTGCCCTGGCCGCCGCGGTCGTCCCGGGCATGCTCGCAGCCGGCTGGGGGCGGATCGTCAACGTCTCCAGCGGCATCGCGGCAAACCCTGGCTCGATGATCGGCGGCAATGCCTACGCCGCCACCAAGGCCGCGCTGGAAGCACATTCCCGGAACCTGGCCGCCGAGCTGGCCGGCAGCGGGGTCACCGTGAACGTCTACCGTCCCGGGGGCGTGGATACTGCCATGCAGGCGTGGATCCGCTCGCAGGACCCAGCGCGCATCGGAGCCGCCCTGCACGAGCGGTTCCAGCGCAGCTACGCCGAGGGCTCCCTGCTGACGCCGGGTGCCTCGGCGGCGGCGCTCCTGGGTCATCTGCTCGGCCCTGACAGCGCGCGGACGGGAGCGATCTGGGATGGCGCCGGCACGGTCTCGGCCGGCGATGACGGCGCTCCCGGTCCTGCGCGCCGGGCGGCTGCCGCGGGTTCCGGCGCAGGCCGCCCGGACCGGTGATCCGGACCGGATCTGCCGCCGGTCAGCGGCGCAGCTGAAGCCACCGCGCGGCGACCTCGGGAGGGCCGGAGATCTCCAGCACGCCGGGCTGCTGCCGGTTGGCCAGCCACAGCAGCAGGTCCGACCGGGTCGCCCGGATGGCGGTATCGGCCTTGCGGTGACCCGGGACGGCGACGGCGAGTTCCTTATCATCGAGGTTGATCCACCACTCGCTCGCGCCGTCGGTGGCGTGCAGGTGCAGGGAGCCGGTAAGCCCGTCGAGGCCGGGCTGGGCGAGCAGGCCAGGAAGGAACTCGGTCACGAACTCCTCGATGCCCGCGGTGGCGACATTCCCGTCGAGCGGCGGCGGCAGTGACGCCGGGGCAGCGGCGTGCTGGGCGTCCCAGCGGTGGATGGCCAGCTCGACGGCGAGGCGACGGCGCCACCAGCTGACCCGCTGGTCGCCGCGGCTGGAGAACGTCCAGACCGGAGCATCCGCCGCGGCGGCGGTCAGGATACTCAGCGTCCGGTCCAGGTGGGCCGCGTACCAGGCGGCGAGCGCGTCCTGGTCAGCGGGCGGCACCTCCCGGTCGCGCCGCGGGACAGCCTCACCGGTGGTGACGATCTTCGCCATCCAGCCCAGGATCGCGCCCGTGTGGCCGGCCAGGTCGGCGGCCGTCCAGCCCGGGCACCCGGGTACCGGACGTGACCAGTCCGTCTGTGCCGCGGCGAGCAGGTCGCGTCCGTCCGCTGCGGCGACCATCAGCAGACCAGGGTCAGGCACGGCCGTCCCCAGCGGGCCCGCCGGCGGCGGAGAGCAGGCCGTCGTAGTCGTCGGCACACGGCCCGCAGGCGAGCAGGTGCGCGGCGACTCCGGGATACCGGCGAGCGGCCTCCTGTCCGGTTTCGCTGAGCACGAGGTCGACGTAGACGTGCAGGATCCGCAGCGCCTGATCACAGCCGACATCACGCGCGTCGGTGCGCAGGAACTCCTCAAGCTCCGGCCAGTGCGTCATGACGATCGCCTCACGCAGTCCAGGCCGGCCGGACCACCGGCAGGCCCGGCCAGGTACCCGTTAGCAGCCAGCACGGCCCGGAGCTTACGCCGCGCGTCGAACATCACCTTATAGAGGGCATTCCGGCTCGACCCGAGCTGGACCACCAGCGCATCCAGAGGAATGCCGTCAACCACGATGGCCAGGAACACCCGCCGCTGCCGGTCGGTCAGCTGCTCCTCGACCGCGCGCCGCAGCGCCGCCAGCAGCTCGGCCTGCTCGGCCAGGTCATCCGGCTGCAGACCCAGTCGGTCCGGCAGCTGGTCCCACTGCCCGGTCTCGAGTATCGTCGCCGGGCGCCGCCAGAAATGACGGCCGAGCTTGGCCGAGACTTCGAGCACCGCGAACTTGTAAGCCCACGTGGTGAACCTGCTCTCCCCGCGGAACTCGGCAATCTTGGCGGTGATGGCCATGAGGGCGTCGCCGGCGGCCTGGTGAGCGAGATCGTCCAGCTCCGGGCCGGTGACCGGATGCCGGCCCTCGCGGCGACGAAGCTCGGACCGGGCGACCCGCAGCAGCAGCGCGTGCAGCCGGGCCAGCGCCGCATCGCGGGCCGTGCCGGTACCCTGCAAAGCATCCAGCCAGGACGCCGACTCAGCGTCCAGCCCGCTAAGCCCGCGCGGTTTCGCCGCAGTGCTGCGACGCCCTGTGCGGTCCGCAGATCCGTCAGCTGGGGGCACATGGCGATGCTAACAACTCAGCAGAACCTGGGCGGCCGGACTGAGGCGACCGCTATTCCGGACGGCGGCTGGCCTGAGGGACCAGGACGTGGCCCGGTAACGAGCCGCCCGGAGTCGACAGCATCCGGCGGCGCGACGCCCGCGCAGTTAAGGACGCTCCCGGCCGCCCCATGACCCGGAAGCTGCCAGTCAGTGGCCGGGCCTGCCGCCAAGATGACCGCGATCGAACAGGCCCAGGAAGCCGCCCAGCAGATCAACTGCGCTGCGGCACCGGGGCGCCGCTGAAGGGCGGCACGCTGCGCGAGCCGTTGTGCGCGCGCTGCCAGAATCCCGACCCGGCTTTCTGAAACGGTGCGCGGCCTGCCGGGTGACCTGGCAGCTGCCGGCAGCGGAGTGCACGCGCTGCTGCCCGGACCGGAAACTGAAAGCAGATCTTCACCCCGCCCGGCGGCACCGCCTCGCCGGAACTGGACCGGCTGCGCGAGGCCATAGCCCGTACCGGCCGGCCCGACCTCATGCTGGACTGGTGGGCAAGGCCGGCGTCCGGTGCAGCCCCCAGGCCGCCGCAGCCCGCCGCGTGGTCACGCACGAGGCTCTCGACACGCTGCCGCCGGGCCGCACTCTCGCCCTCTGCGGTCGATGCTGGTTGCGACCGGCGCGCGCCCGCCCGGGACGAGCGCCTCACCGCCCTGGAAAGCGGATCGCCCGGGTCATCGCCGGGCGCACGACCCCCGAGCACCGGCGTGCCCTGCACCGATACGCCGTCTGGCACCACCTGCGCCGGCTGCGTGGCCGGCTCCACGGCCAGCCTGCCTCGGCCCCGCAGGTGAAGAACGTGCGTAACCACGTCACCGCCACAGCAGTGTTCCTGGACTGGCTCGACACGGGCTGGGCGGAGCTGGAGCGGTTCCTGCAGACCGATCCCCGGGGATGCGGGCGGCGAGCAGGCACTGCACGTCCTGCACGTCTATGTCGAGCTCGTCCTCAACGACACCCCCCGGGGGCAGGGGCGGCGCGCCGCTACCCGGCCGTCGCCGCGCACATGCTCGCCTGCCGTCCGTGCGCCGAGGACTACCGGGGCCTCCTTTCCGCCCAGCCAGGACAGCCCGATTTCCCCTGCCGCGGGTAAGACCCCGGCCGGAGGTGACGCTTACCTGGCGAGGGACCGTCGTGTCTGCGGCGCCCCCGAACGACCTTAAGCCGACTGCAGGGAGCCCTGAGATGACCGCTGGGTCCGCGATCACCGATCGTGTCGCCGAGATGCACGCCTCGATGGCCGCCGCGCCGCCGAACGAACTGCTGGGAGCGTTCGGCCGGGAGCAGGCGGCACTGGCCGCCGCCGGCCTGCCGGACGGGATCGCCGCCGCCGGAACGGAGATCCCCGATGCCGGCCTGCTTGACGTGCACGGGTCACCGACCACCTTGTACGCCGCGACGGCAGACCGCACCGCTGTGCTGGTGTTCTACCGGGGACAGTGGTGCCCGTACTGCAACATCGCCCTGTCCGCCTACCAGCAGCACCTGCTTCCGCAGCTGACCGAGCGCGGCATCCGGCTGGTCGCGATCAGCCCGCAGACCCCGGACGGATCGCTGTCCATGCGGGAGAAGCACGGCCTTGCCTTCAGCGCGGTGTCCGATCCGGGCAGCGCGATCGCCCGCGGGCTGGGAATCCTGACACAGCCATCGGACGAAGCCCGGGCCGCTCAGCTGCAACTCGGGCTCGACCTGACCACCGTCAACGCGGACGGTACCGTCGCGCTGCCGATGCCCGCCGTGGCCATCGTCGACGCCGGCCACGCCCTGCGGTGGATCGACGTGCACCCCGACTACAGCACCCGCACCGAACCAGCGCAGATCCTCGACGCCCTCGACCAGGCCGGCCTCTGACCAGTGCCGGCGGGTGCATCCGCCGAAAGGCGTAAGCGATGACGCACTCCGGCTCGGCATCCTCGCGTATGCCCGGTGCGAAGCCCGCATAAGGGAGGTGAGTTCGCTGAAGTCCTGCGGGCCGGCCGCGAATTCGCGGCGGCCGAGCAGGAGGCCGTCACCCGGTACGCGCGCAAGAGCCGCACTCGTCGACATCACCGCCGTCAGGTAGCACTGGCGCGCCCCGCTTGAAGGCCGCGCGTACCAGATCCGCACGCACGTGAGCGCCGACCGCGGGGCGTACAGATAGTGATCATTGAGCCTGGCCAAACAGGTCGGTGACCTGGCCAGGGCAGTGCTCACGACTGAGCAGTATTACCTTTAGGACCGCGACAGCAAGCCGGGCTGCCAGACTGGCCCTGACCGCGTGGCTAACGAGCTGGCCGGCGCCAGCTGGCCGACCAGCACGAAGAGCACCTAGACATTGACGACGAAGGCCGCGTCGATGTCCGCCTCCGCGATGTCCGGGGTCGGACCGGTCGGGACTGAGGCCGAGGATGCCGCAGCCGCGATGGCATTCTGAAGCGGCACAGCCAGATCGCGTTGGACGGCTCGGCGGGGCCCTGCTGGCTGTGCCCTTGCACGCGCGGCCCGCCGCGTGATTTCAGCTGGACGCGGCGGGACAAGATCCAGAACATGCACAGCGCTGACCAGGCAGACTCTGATTGCACGGGCAAATAGCGGACATGAAGCGTCATCCACGCCGCCGGAAACGGAGCTTTGCACTGTAGCGGGATCCCCTCTTCGGCCTGCCCTTTTTCGGCACGCCAGAGCTGCAGCAGTGAGAGACCGCCAGAGGGGCGACAGCGCGAGGTGGACGGAACTGCCTGACCTGCGACCGCCGGCGTGCATTCGTTGACGAATCCGGGCAGCGCGCCGGACGGGGCAGACGCCACGGCTAGATCAATGTCATAAGGGTGCCGGCCAGGGCCGCGCTGGCCGCCACTGAGGCCGCCGCATGGCGGGTCTCGCCGGGGCGCTGCGCCCGGGCACGATCCCGGCCGAGCTAACTACGGGCCGACCGCCTCCGGCCAGCCGCTGTGCGCCACACCGCCGGAAGGTCACGTTCGTTGTTCCGGCGGTGTACCTGAAGTATTGACATCGCCGGTGCAGCGCTGGCATCCTGGCTTCGGTACACCGCTGGAACAACGTTGAGGAGGTCATGATGCCCTACACCGCCACGAAGAGCCGCAACGCAGGCCGGGAGAGCTGGTCCGTCATCTTTCGTCACCCGGCACGTCTTGATGTCACCACTGGCAAGCCTGGGCGCCGGGTCCGGCGCGGCCTGGGTACCGCCGATGAAGACGAGGCGGCGCGTCTTATCGGCCAGCTTAACGAGATTCTCCGGACGGAAGAGCTGTGGGAGCCGGCATCACGGGCGATGGCCGCCGGCCGGTTCGATTCGCGTGTGATCGACATCTTCTACGAGGGGCTGGAGGCGACGCGGGTAGACTTCCCGGCCCTGCGTGAGAGCCTGATTCCCCTTCCCGCTGCTTCCGACGGGTACCGCACGGTCCTGCTCCTGGGGACGACGGGCGCCGGGAAGACGACCGTTGTGCGCCAGCTGCTGGGCACTGATCCGGTAACGGAGCGCTTCCCTTCGACATCGACCGCCAAGACGACCGTTGCCGACACGGAGCTGATCATCACTGACGACGGGCTCTACCAGGCTGCCGTGACCTTCGCCCAGAGGGACGAGGTCATCGACTACCTGACGGAGAATGTGTCAGCTGCCGCGCTCGCCGCCTTCCGGGGGCGCAAGGACGACGAGATCACCCGGCGGCTCCTGGACCACGTCGACCAGCGGTTCCGGTTCAGCCACGTGCTCGGACGGGGGAGCGCCGGCGATGATGACGACATCGTCGATGACGAGATCGCGGATGAGATTGATGACATCGATCCCGACGACTACGGCCGGATCGACCTGGCCAGGACAGCGCAGGTCGTCGCCGATGCCGTCAGCGCGGTCAGGGCGGTCGTCGAGCGGCATGCCGGCGCAGTCATCAGCGACCTCGAGGACCTAGACGAAGACGAGCGGGTCTTGGCCGAGTACATCGAGGAGAACCTCGACACCGACTTGCGGCAGTCCGATGAGTTCCACGACATCGTGGACGCGCTCATCGACGAGATCGAGAAGCGCTTCGCCACCCTGGAAAACGGTGACCTGAGGCGGAACAGGCAGGGCTGGCCGACAACCTGGTCGTGGGAGTCCGACGACCGCGCGGCGTTCATCAAAGTGATAACGCGCTTCTCCAGTAACTACGCGCCGCTTTTCGGCCGACTCCTGACTCCGCTGGTGAACGGCATCCGGGTAAGCGGCCCATTCGAGCAGGCGTGGGCCAGCGAGCCGGCACGGCTAGTGCTAGTGGACGGCGAGGGACTCGGGCACAGCCCGAAGTCTGTCGCAACCCTCTCCACGCACGTCGCGACGCAGCTCGATCAGGTCGACGCGGTGCTCCTGGTCGACAACGCCGCCCAGCCCATGCAGGCCGCGCCCGTAGCGGCCCTCAAGAGCATCGCGGTCTCCGGCAACGCGGCAAAGCTGCACTTTCTCTTCACGCACTTCGACCAGGTGTCCGGCGACAACCTGCCGACCTTCTCCGCGCGCGAGGAGCACGTGCTGGCCTCGGCAGAGAACGTGCTTAAGTCCATCGGCGACGAGCTCGGGCCAGCCGCCGAGCGCATCCTACGCCGGCGCATCGACGAGGCCCGGTTCTTTGTCGGGGACATCCAGGAGCCGCTCAACACGAAGAAGAAGACAGGCGCACGCACAGTCCAGCAGTTCGAGGCTCTCCTGAGCCTGCTCGCTCATCCCGGGCTGGCAGCCCCCAGCGGGCCAAGCCGTCCGGTCTTCGACCGCATGAACCTGTCGCTGGCTGTAACCGAGGCGGCCAAGGCATTCCACGCCCGGTGGCGAGGCCTGCTGGGCCTGGACATGAACCCCGATGCCCCCAAGGAGCACTGGACCCGGGTCAAGGCCCTGACCCGGCGGCTGGCTGACGGCTGGAGCGACCAGTACGACTCCCTCCAGCCCGTGGCCGACCTGCGCAACCAGCTGCAGATCCAGGTCTACCTCATGCTGCAGCGCCCGGTGCGCTGGGATGGCGGAGATCCCGGCGACGACCAGAAGCAAGTCATCATCGACACGGCGTCGAACGCGATCACCAAGAAGCTCATGGACCTAACCCGGCGGCGCCTTGCCGAGGACGTCCGGCTCGGATGGCAGGAGGCCTACGCCCAGCATGGCCGCGGGTCGTCCTTCACCCGCGCAAAGATCATCGCCGCCGACGTCTACGACCGCGGCGCCCCGATCCCCACGGTCAGCGCCTCTCCCGACCAGAACCGCTTCCTCAGGGACGTCGCGTCGCTCGTCACAGAGGTCGCAGAGCAACTCGACATGATCCTGGAATAACACGTCTCAACGAGACACGCATGCAGCAGCCGGGCGGCTGCGGCCGACGCCCAACCTAACCGGGCCGGCCGCAGCCGGAGTCGCGCCGGTGGCCGGGGTGTTTCCGGGTGCTCGTTCCACAACGCCGTTCGCTGGCTGGTCGGCGGTGACTGGACGGTCATCCTGGTGGGCATCTTGCGTGTCTTCCATGGCGAATAGGATTCGAATCCCGAATACCCGTGAGGACAGGACACTTGGCCAGATCGGTTCAGGCGCTGCGCCGCACGAGCAGCCGTCGACCGCGCTAACCGCGGAGGGCAGTGCTTATGCCGCAGGCTCCTGGTCGCTCACCCCGCAATCAGCCCGGCCCTGGCGGTCTATCCCGGCAGGTGTCCGGATCCCCTCCGGGCGCCGCAACCCGGATGATGCAGGCGCCCATGGCTCGCCCGCGTCATCTGGCTGTGACATCAGGGGAGTCCGGCTGGGCCGTCTCGGCTGGCCTGGCCGGCCTTTGAGCGGAGGCTCGCATCGGACTGCCGGTGGCCCCTGCTCGTATTAGGTTGGCCATGGCGAGGCACGGGCGGTGTTGCCCGGTCATGGATTGAGGGGGAGCCCACGAGGGCCATCTCACGCGCGGGTGCCGATCAGGGCGGGAGCGCCAGCGCGTACTCGACCGGGGGCGGCGGCGTAGTCCTGGAGCACGCTTACGGGGGTGCCCTGCTAGCCGAACTGCTGCTCAAGGGTCCGGTCGTCGGCCTCGGCGATGACATTACGCCCTCGCGCATCGGATTCCAGCAGAGCGCATACAGCCCGGTTGATGACCTCACGGTCGAGGGCGACGGGCCAGGTGGCCAGCGGTCCCTGTTCATCGGTGTCCGGCGCCGCCCGAAGGTCGGCGTGAGCCAGAAGCCCTTCGTCAAGCTGATGGTCGACTACCTGCAGGTGATCAGCCGGCATCACACTGAGCTGGACGCGGGCGCGTGGCGGCTGGGACTTGCCGTTGAGGGCCCACACACGCCGGCCGACGAGATGGCGAAGCTCGCGTACTTCGCACGCCGCCAGCCTGACTCCCGGCTATTCCGGGCCGCTGTCAATGCCCCGCGGGCTACCACGAGTAAGGTCCGGGCCCGGCTGGGCAACATTGACGAGATAGTGGCGGCGGCGGCGGCGAAGAAGGCCGGGATTGACCTGGCTGACGAGGCTGCGCGCGATGACATGTCATGGCGGCTGCTGAAATACCTGCGCGTCCTCGACCTGCGGCTGGAGGGTGATGACGCGGCCGGCCGGACGCGCCTGGTCGGCCGGCTGGTCCCGCTTGCCGGGGATGCGGCAGCCGCCGACGACCTGCGGCGGCGGCTGAACGAGCTATCAGCCAGCTATGCCGTCGGCTCGGCAGTCGTCACTGAGGAGATCCTCCGGCGCGACCTGTCCGGCCACGCCAAGGTTGCGGCATCGTCGGCTTTGCGCATGTCGTGGCAGGTGCTGGAATCACTGGAGGAATCGCTTCAGGCCCGGACCCGCCGTTACCTGGCAGCCGGCCAGGTCGGCAGACCGGCAGAGGCCCGGGAGCTGGCGGTAGACCGCCGGGACGTCCGGGTCGGGCTTGTCGGGGCGATCAGCGCGGCAGGGCGGGATGCCGGGCAGCTGGTGGTGCACGGCGAGCCGGGCGCGGGGAAGTCGGCCATCGTGCTGGCCGCGGTGGACGAGATCCGAAGTGCGGGCGGTGTCGTGGTCGCGCTCAGCTTGCGGGATCTGGCGCCTGCCGCGACGGGGGCAGCTGCCGGGCAGCTCCTGCGTGCCTCACCGCGTGCGGTCTTCGCTGCCACGGCGGTCGCGCCCGTCCGCCTCGTGGTCCTGGACGGTGCCGAGGCCGCGCACGAGACCGGGCCTGGCTTGCTACGCGACCTGGCCAGGGCTGCGTCACAGGCCGGCTTGGGGCTGGTGGCCGTCACTCGCGATGACGCGCGCGAAACGGTCGCGGAGGCGCTGGCCGGGACGGTGACGGGTCAGCCCGGGGCGGGGAGTGCGCCGCTGGTTGCGGAGGAGCTGGAAGTGCCGCTCCTGGACGATGACGAGCTCCGCGGGGTGCGCGGCGCGTTCGCCGAGCTGAGTCGGCTGGCCGCCGATGACCGTTCGGCATGGCTGCTGCGTCACTTGGGCATCGTCGACGTCTTGCTGCGCGGTGGTGCTGTTGCCTCGCTGCCTGACGGATCTTTGTCCGAAGCCGGCGTGCTCGGGGCCGTCTGGCATGCCTGGGTGAGGAACCGTGACCAGCCCTCACCTGGCGGGGCCACGGCTGACGGGCGGGATGACGTGCTGACCGGGCTGGCGCGCCGCCGCCTCGCGGGCGGCAGCGGGCAGGCGCCGCTCATGACGGCTGACCCCCTAGCATTGCCGTCGCTGCGATCGGACGGCCTGCTGCTGCCAGCTGGCCCGCTTTTCGCGTTCCGGGTCGGCGACGATTTTTCCAATGACACAGTGCGTGACTTCGCGGTAGCCCGGCTCTTCACTCGCGACGGGTTCGACGCCCTGCGCGAGGCCGGGGCTCCCCGCTGGGCACTGCGCGCAGCCCGGCTCGCATGCCAGACCAGGCTGTCCTCCCCGCTGGCCGATGGCTCAGGACTGGCCGCCCAGGTGAGGAACCTGCAGCTGGAATTCGACGCTCTTGCCGTAGCTGCCGGGGACCGGTGGGCGGACCTGCCGTGGGAAGCGGCGCTGACCGCGGGGACTGCGGGGGCCACAATCCAGGCCTGTACCGCCGATCTCCTCCAGCCGGGCGGCGCCCTGCTGAGCCGCGTTCTGCGGCTTGTGACGCAGCGGTTCGGTGACCCGGTCGCTATCGATCCGGTGATAGGCGCGCCTGTCGTTGCCTTCCTTATCCAGCACGCCGCAGAAGTGCGGGAAGCCAGCTACCAGGCCGCCGACCAGGCCGACGGGCTGGTCACCGCCTGGCTGCGAGCCGTCGGCCGGGCAGAGATCACCGAAGGCGGGCCGGCCAAGATCACGCCGTGGCAGCCCCTGCGCACCCAGGTGCGGGACCATCTGCTGGGCTCTGGCCCGGTCGGCTCGGACGCGCGGACCGAGTGCCTGGCGCTCCTGGGAGCTGACACCGATGACAGGGTGAGGGAGTCGCTCAGAAGCCTGGCGGCGAACCTGTGGGTGCCGAAAACCTATGCCACCAGGTGATATGCATGAATCACGCCTCCGGCGCGGTCGCGTCGCTGGATGCGGAAATGGTCCAGGTCGGTGACGCCATCTGGCAGCGGGCGGAGCGGCGC
>JBKQSL010000039.1:0-12131 GCA_052143655.1 Streptosporangiaceae bacterium
ATCCTGGTGCTGATCCGGTCAGCATCCAAGGTGAGCTGGCGGGTGATGATGCTCTGGTCGTTCCCCGCGAGGCGGCTGTGCTGCTCGCCAGGATCCTGGGGTTCCTGGCGAATGGCGAGGGGGTCAATGTCATCCCCGACACGGCTGAGCTGACCACGCGGCAGGCGGCACGTGTCCCGGCCCTACCTGATCAAGCTGCTGGAGTCCGGGGAGATCCCGTTCCGGCTGGTCGGTACCCATCGCCGGGTAAGGTTCCGGGATCTGGGCGAGTACAAGAGCCGAGCCGACCTGGCGCGCAGGCGGGCGGCGGATGAGCCGACCCGGCTGACGCAAGAGCTGGGACTGCCCTGACCCGGGCTCGTCGTCACGCGGGACGGCACCGTCATCCGCATGCGGCCAGGCGACACCGTCTGCACGCCAGCCGGCGAGGAACACTGGCACGGCGCCACCGAGAACAACTTCATGTGCCACCTGGCCATGCTCGAAGGCACCGCCGAAGGAGACGGCACGACCTGGCTCGAGCCCGTCACCGGCGACCAGTACCAGACCGCCAGCCAGCACTAGCCCGCCGCGCAGCCCTAGCCTGGCTGCCGCGGTGCCGGGTCATGGCGCCAGCCTGAACGGCGGGTACTGATCGGTGACCAGGGTGAGCGCGTAGCCGACGACGCGGTTGTGCCAGCGGAAAACGCCCTCGATGAAGCTGAACATGCCGCGCGGATAGCGGCCGGTGAACAGAATGGCGAACCAGGCCGCGATCACGACGAAGAATGTCGCGATATCCAGGAAGAACAGCACGATGTAGTGCGGAATGGCGAGCAGCCATTTGACCAGTGGCAGCCACCGGTTGAGGTCAGTGGCGGGGTCCGGATAGGGGTAGACCAGCCGGACCCACTGGTGGTCATCAGTGGACGGGTAGTTGTCGTTCATCAAGACCAGGTATGTCCACACCCGGTTGATGAAGCGCTGCAGTTCCAGATTCCAGTCGAACCACCACCGGGGGTACTTCTGCCTGAACAAGATCATCAGCAACGGGCCGAGGAACAGCAGCCCGCCCGCGCCGGCGGCCCCGTAGGCCATGCCGGAATGGCCGCCGACCCATTCCCAGGCTGCGCCGGAAACGGTGCCGAGCACGATCCAGATCGGGATGATCATGAAAATGCGGAAGAGCGAGGTTATCCGGTCGAGCGGCCGGTCCGGGTACTCGACGGCAAACTGAACTGGATACGGACTCTGATCCGCGACCATCGTGTTAGCCATTGCATCCTCCTTGGCCTGTCCCGCATGCATGCCCGTTGCCGGGCATTGTCAAATGATCAGCTCATCCACCTCGGGGGTGCCCGCGGATACCGCCAGGATCGCGTGACCTGGCCGGTATCCGCGGTACTCCGTTGCGTTCAGCCTGGGTTTACTGCGCCGGCCTTCTGCAGGGTCTGGTACACCGATCCCGCCAGGTTGCCCAGGTCGTCGTTGGCCGGGTCCACCGCGCTGTTGACGGCGAGCACGAAGGTCATGCCGGAGCGGGGGAAGTACAGGTGCATGACCCGGTTGGCGATGGTGCCGCCTTCGTAGTACCAGATGGTTCCGGTCTGCTGGGTTGTGGACTGCTCGACGCCGAGCCCGTAGCCGGCCGGGTCGGCGAGCGTGGTGCGCCGGATGGGCTTGCCGGTGATCTGGGATACCAGGCTCTCGAGCTGGTGCTGCTGGCGTGGCGGCAGCACCTTGCCCTGGTAGAGGTCGCGGTCCCAGCTGGTTACGGCGGCCAGCGGGCTGACGATAGCCCCCGGCCGCCTGGGCCCAGGTCAGGGCGAGGCGGGGCATGGGCTTGCCCAGCAGCGGCGGCGCGCCGGGCTCGAAGAAGTACCCGGCCGGCATCGCGGGGCGCAGCGCCGTCCGCAGCGCGGTGCCGCTGTGCCGGGGCGGGTCGGCCGAGGCGCTCGCGGCGCCGGCTGATAACAGCCCGGCCGCGCCGAGCAGGGCGCCGGCCGCGATGGCGGCGGTGAGCGTGCTCCGGGCGTTTCCTCGCGCCGGGCGGCGGTTCTCGGTTCTCATATCAGCTCCCTGAGCTTGTCCGCAGCGGTGTAGTGGCGGGGTCCGGCGGCGAGCACGTCCAGCCTGGCCGCCCGGCGGCGGGCCAGCCGACGGCGATGAGGCGGGGCAGGGCGGCGAGCAGGAGGAAGATCACCTGCTTGGATGCTGGTACGACGGTGTCATTGCTGCCCGTGGCCTGACCGGTCCCGTGCGTCTTACGCAGGTCCATCGACTGCGCGGCCGGTGCGTGCTTTTAGTCAGTTCCTCAGATTTAAGCATCATATATTCCTCGAATTCCTGACGGCATCCTTTGGCATTTGGCTTGGCCGCGGTACCAGAGGGGAGTCCCTGCGTCAGGGCACGACCTCCCTCAATCGGTTGCCTGCTGCCGATATCTGTCCCGTCAGATCAGGGAATACCCAGCTTGAGAGAGCTGTGCGGGCAGCGTGTCCGTGACCGGGAGGATATCGGCGCTGACCTGCACCTCCGCGCCGCGGGGCGGGCCTTGCCCGCGCGTCTTAGACACAGAGAGGAGCGCGATAAAATAGGTGCTGCCGTTTTCCACCTCAGTGTGGCTGCGCAGTGGGCGCCGCCGAGGTCCAGGGCAGCCAGAGCCTCAATCTCGCCTGCCCGCAGATAAGTGAGCATGACTTCTGATCTGAACAAGACACTACGCCCGATATATGATGGAGGCAAGAGAGCCGGGATAAAGCGGCGCGTCATTAACAGACTGTTACCGCGAGCGTCGCCCGGGCGAAACAGCCGGACCGCCGGTCCCAGGCCGGGACCCTCTTCGCCGACGTTAAATGCTGCGTCCCGCGGCAAGGCGGCAGCAGCGTCCGCCGAATTCGGGCTGTCCTTCCGCGCCGAGCAGGGCTAACGCCGTCAGGACGGCCCCAGGACGGCCCCGAGCCCGGATCATGCCAGGATCATGGCCCCGTATTCCGGATCCGCCGGGGTGTGCCGGGCTCGGGGAGGCCGCCGTCGCGCTCAAGCAGCCGTGCCTGCCCGAGCGCTGGCTGCCGGTCACCCTGCGTGGTCTGTACGCATTGACCAGGACAGGACTAATGTGGCCGCTAGGCGATAGCGCGCTCCAGTCGACCGGACAGACAGGGCTTAGGGGGGCTTCATGAGCCATCCCGATCACCAGATTCTCACGCGATCAACGTCAGCGCGGCAGCGGTCATGGCCTCCGCCCGAAGCCAGCCACGCTGGCCCGCAGGGCTCCGGTTCCACGCCTCCCGGGCACGACATCCCGTGGCCCGCCCGACGGCCAGGCCGCCGATCCTGGTCCTGCTGCCCGGCCCCCGCCTCGGACAGCAGCGGCAGTGATTGAAGACTCCTGCCCGGTGCGGTGGACGGGCCGCCAGGCTGTCGTGACCATGCCCGAGCACATCGACCTGTCCAACGCTGGTCAGATCCGCGAGCAACTGCTGTCGCTGATCAACCGGGGCGCCGCGGTGCTCATCGCGGACATGAGCGGGACCGTGTCCTGTGACCACGCCGGCGCGGACATCATCGGGCGCGCCTATCAGCGGGCCGTCAGCAGCGGCACCGAGCTGCGCCTGGTGATCGTCAGCGAGATCGTGCGCCGGGTGATCAGCATCAGCGGGGTTGACCGGCTCGTCTCGGTGTATCCGTTGCTGGAGTCCTGCGTGGCAGCGGGGATCCCGTCCGGGGCCGGACGGGCCCGGCCCGGTACCGGCGGCATGGGCAGCGCTGCGCCGGACGACCCGGGCGCCGACTCGGATGTGGGCGTCGAGGTCGCGCTGCTGGACCGGGACGGGGTGATCGTGTCGGTGAACGACGCGTGGCGGACGTTCGCGGCGGCCAATGGCGGCGACCCGGACCGGGTGAGCGCGGGCGTTTCCTATCTCGACGTCTGCGCCGCCGCGACCGGCGACCCGGTGGCCGGGGAGGTGGCCGAGGCCATCCGCCGGGCGCTGGCTGGCGACTTGCCCGGGCCTCTCGAGATCGAGGTGCCCTGTCATAGTCTGAGTACCCGGCGCTGGTTCGACATGCTGGTCTCGCCCCGCCGCGATGATTACGGCCGTCCGCTGGGCGCGACCGTCACGCTCTCCCTGGCCCGATCGCAGCCGAACGCCGCCGGACCGGGCAGTGCGCCGCCTGGCCGCCGGCCCGGGTCTGCGGTCCGCGAGGCCGTGCGGGTCGCCCAGGCAGCCGGCCCTCGCCAGTCCGCATTCCCGCAGCGGGCAGACGTGCTGCCAGCGGAGGAACAGCTGGCGGCCGCGCAGCGATCCGCAGCTGGCGCGGAGGCCGGGGCTGCCACCCGGCTAGCGGCTGACATTCCCGTCGCCGCGGCGAGCAGGCTGGCCGATGCCGTGACTGACGGCGTGGCCCTGGCCGACGGGGACGGGCGGATCATGCTGGCCAACCGCCAGCTGGCGGACATGTTCGGCTACGGCCCGGCCGAGCTCGCCGGCCTTCCGGTGGAATCGCTGCTGCCTGCCGGGCTGCGCGAGGCGCACCGCCGGCACCGGGCCGCATACCGCCAGTCGCCTTACGACCGGCCGATGGCGGACAGGCCGCCGCTGGTCGGGCTGCGCAAGGACGGCAGTTCCTTCCCGGTGGAGATCAGCCTTGCCCCGGTGCCCGGGCCCGGGCCCGGGCAGGGCGGCACGGCGACCCTGGCCGTGATCCGCCCTGCGCTGCCCGCCCGCCGGGCGTCGGCCACGCCGGGCGATGCGGCGCGAGCGCAGCCGGCCGAGCGGACCGCCAGCGGCGCCGGGTCCGGCCGCGACGAGGAAGAGCTGCTGAGCCGGATCAGCAACCGCCTGCTCGGCGTCGGCCTGCGGCTGCAATCAGGCGTGCGCCAGCAGCCCGACGCCACCCGGCGGGTCATCGGGGAAGCACTGGACATCCTCGACGACGTGCTGAGCGAGATCCGCACCGCGGCCTTCGCCGCCAGGGGACCGGATTTCCGCTAGCCCCGGCGGCGCACGCACAGGCTGGGCGGCGGGAGCCTGCGCGGCTAGAGTTCTGCGTCCGGCGCGGCCGGGCGCGGCTGGCGCTGATCGTCGTCCCCGGCCTGGAACACGTGCTCGCGCACCTCTCTGATCGTCTCGTCGAGCAGCGCGAGCGCCTTCGTGATCCCGTCGCCGGCGGCCGAGTCCGCCGCGCCGATGGCGCCCTGCAAGCTGAGGCCGGCCTGGAACAGCCGGGCCACGATCCGGTCGAGCATCTCGTGGCCGCCAGGCTCCTCCGGCCAGGCGCCTGCCGCCGGCTCCTCGGCGCCGGGCTGCGCAGGAGCGGGCATCTCCCGGACCACCACCATGGTCAGCAGCCCTGCCGAGGTGGACACGGGGCTCAGGCTGATCCCGACCGGGATCGTGGTCCCGTCCTTCCGCAGCCCGACCAGCCTCGCCTGGGCATCCATCAGCCGCACCGCGGCAGGCCGTCGCGAGCCGGGACGCCGCTCCCGGGCGGCGCTGAGATCGACGGGGATCAGCCTCTCGACCGGCCGGCCCGCGAGCTCATCCCGCCGGTAGCCGAACATGTCCGCCAGCGGCGCGCTGGCCAGCAGGATCATCCCGGCCTGGTCGGTGAGCGCGACGCCGTCGGTGAAGATGCCGACTAGCTGAGCCAGTGCGGTCCAGGAAACCGCGGCCGCCGCCGGGCGCGGTACCGGCCGGGCCTGCGCCCGGCGGGGCCTGCTGCCCGTCAGGCTGAAGTCGCGAAGGCGGGCGGCCCGCTCGCCAGCGGGAACCTGACCGGCAACCGGTGCCGCGGGGCGGGCGGCCGGGCCGCCGCGCAGGGCTTCCCGGGTCGCCCGGCGGCGGGAAGGCCCAGCCAGCAGGCTCCGGGTGGCGGCGGCGCGCTCCCGTGCCCGCGCAGCGGACTCGGCTGCCACGGCCGACTCAGCCTGCAGCACCGCCGACTGGCCGCGCGCTGCCTGCGCCGTCCGGCCCGCGCGCTGCACCCGTCGGTTGAGCCCATCCGCCCGGCGGCTTGCCTCTTCCCCACCCACACGTCCTCCTCTGCCAGCCGACAGCCCAGGAGCGAGAGGCGGCACTGCCCCTGCGGCGGACACTCGCGCAGCTGCGGACTGCGCGGACTGCCCGCGAGCCCGGCAGCGGGCGACCAGCCCCCCGGCGCCGCCGTCGGCTGCGCACTGGCAGCGGCGGAGCGGGCAGGGGACATAACCACCGGGTCGTTAGTCATCTTGGCCGGCCAGGCATCTTCCGCCAAGAGCCGCCTCCGGCCGTCATCCCGGCGCGCTGCCCGGTTCTGGGTGCGCGGCGGTTCCCCGGACGTCCCGCCAGGAGCTTCTTCGGCAGCCATCCCCGCGCGCCGGTCCCGTTCCCGGTGCGGGGCCGTGCGACGTCCCGCGGTCCGGCACCGGCCGCAGTACCGCCGGGCCCGGGCTGCCCGCAAGCAGTCCAGTCACGGGCTTTCAGCCTGTGACCTGCGGAAAAGGCCATGCTGCCCGGTTCGCCCGCGATCGCCTGATCGAGGCCGGCTAGCGTGCCGGCTCATGACGGAGCGGGTCTACGCGGGGAACGCGGGCATCGACGCCGTGCGCAACCGGGGCTGGCTGCTCGGGCACTTCCAGCCGGAAGGTGATCTGCGCCACAGTACGGATGTCGAGATCAAGTGGGGCATCCACCCGGCCGGGGATGAGCGCCGGGACTGGGTGACCGGCGAGGTGCGGACGGCGCTGATCATCCTGGTCAGCGGCCGGTTCCGGATCGAGCTGCCGGATCGCAGCGTGCTGCTGGCCGAGCAGGGCGACTATGTCGTCTTCCACGGCGTGGATCATTCCTGGCACGCCGAGGAGGAGTCGATCGTGGTGGGGGTGCGCTGGCCATCCGTGCCCGGGTACGCCGTCCCGGACTGACCCCGGACGGCCAGCGGCGAGCGCGGCGGCAGCCCGCCGGGCTGCCTCCCGCAGCGGGCAATGCGCAGAATCTGGCCTGGTCACGTGCCGGACCTGGGGATCGGGGGTATGAGTTCAGCCGCAGTGCCTGCTGGTATTTCCGCGGGCCGTCATGGAGGGGGACCATGACCATTCGCATTCCGCTGCCGTCGACACCGCCGCCGCCGTCACCAGCCCGGGGGACAAGCGCCCGGTGACGCTCGCGGGCACCGGACTGCCCGGCGGGGTCACCGCGGCTGGCGTGGTGGATCTGGCAGGGCTGTCCGCTCCGGTCACCGTGGCCGAGATCGAGCTGTCAGAGCCGGTCACAGTCACGCACGTCTCCCTGGCCGGGGAGGCGGCTGACGGCGCGCCGCGTCCGGCTGCCGGCGATGAGCCAGCCGCGCCGGGCGGGAACTCGGCGCTCGTGCTCGCCCGGCTGCATGCCATGCCGCTCGGCACCATCACGGTCGAGGCACCGGGCGGGATTGTGCCGGCCGGGCCATGCGCCACCGCGGCATGGGCCGCGCTGCGGCCTGCGCTCGGCACGCACCTGCACGCCGATGGCCTGGCCGCGCAGCCGCCCGTGCCGGGCCCCGAAGACGGCTGGTCCCCGCCCTGCTGGCTCGATGAGAGCGTGCGGTCAGCAGCCCGCCGGCCGATGATCTCCGTCCTGGTCGCCACCCGGGAACGGCCCGGAACCCTGGCCGCCTGCCTGGACTCGCTGGCCCGGCTGGACTTCCCGGACTACGAGGTCCTGGTCATCGACAACGACCCGGTCACGGACGCGACGGCCCGGCTGGTGGCCAGCCGCGCGGACGGCCGCCTGCGCTACGTGCGCGAGCTGCGGCGGGGCCTGGCCGCCGCGCACAACCGCGGGCTCGCCCTGGCCGACGGGGACATCGTCGCCTGCACCGACGATGACGTGATCGCGGACCGCCGGTGGCTGACCGAGATCGCCCGGGCGTTCGCGCTCTCGGCTGACGTCGGCTGCGTGACGGGCCTGATCATGCCGGCCGAGCTGCAGACCCCGGCTCAGCTGATGCTGGAGGCGCACGGCCAGTTCGGCAAGGGGTTCCGGCAGCGGATCGTCAGCAGCGCCGAGCGACCCGCCGATCCGCTCTTCCCGTTCAGCGCCGGCCAGCTCGGCTCGGGCGCCAACATGGCGTTCCGCCGGGACAGCCTGCGGGCGGCCGGCGGGTTCGACCCGGTCATCGGGGCGGGCACGGTGGCCCGCGGCGGCGACGACCTGGCCGCGTTCTTCACCATGCTCGCCGCCGGGCACAGCCTGGTCTACCAGCCCAGCGCACTGGTCTGGCACCGGCACCGGCGCGACGCCGCGTCGCTGGCCGGCCAGGCCTACGGGTACGGCGTCGGGCTCGGCGCCTACCTGACAGCCGTCCTGGTCCGGCATCCGAGGATGCTCGGGCAGGCGCTGCAACATGCGCCTGCCGCCCTGCGGTACGCATTCGACCCGGCCTCGCCGCGCAACGCGCGGACCGGCCGCGACTGGCCCCGCGAGCTGACGCGGCAGGAGCACCGGGGCCTGCTGTTCGGGCCGGTTGCCTATGGCCTCAGCCGGTGGCGGGCCCGCGGCGCGGACCGCGCCGCCAGCGCCAGGCCCGGGGCCGATGATGACGACGGCTGAACCGCCGGGCTGGCGGGCAGCGGCCGGCACCGGGCTGGACCGCACGCCGATTCTCGCCTACCACGCCGTATCGGCCGACCCGCCCGGCTGGATAGCGCCGTTCGCGGTGACCCCGGCCATGTTCGCCGCGCACCTGGACGTCATCGCGGCCAGCGGCCGCCAGGCGCTGACCATCTCGCAGTACGCCGACGCGCTGCGCGGGGCGGCGCCTCCGCCCGGGCCCGCCGTGCTGATCACCGCCGACGACGGCTTCGCCGATTTCGCCGAGCAGGCCCTGCCTGCCCTGACGGCACGCGGGATGCGCAGCACGCTCTATGTCACCACCGGCGCCCTCGCCGACCGGCCGCGCGACACCGTGCTGCCGGCCGCGGCGATGCTGCGCGGCCGCGACCTGGCCGGGCTGGCGGCCGCCGGGGTGGAGATTGGCGCCCACTCGCACACCCACCGCCAGCTTGACCTGCTCGGCGACGAGGCCGTGACGGCTGAGCTGGCCCGCAGCCGGGACGTGGTCGCGGACTGCCTCGGGCAGCCGGCCCGCAGCTTCGCCTACCCGCACGGCTACTGGCGGCGGCGGATGCTGCGGCTGGTGCGGGCCGCGGGCTACGACTCGGCCGCCGCGGTCGGCAACGCGCTGAGTGTCCCGGCCGACCGGCTGCTGGCGCTGCCGCGGCTGCTGGTCATGGCCGACACCGATCCCGCGGCGCTGCGCGGCTGGCTGGACGGGTCGCAGGCACATCCGGGCCGCCGGCTGCGGCGGGTGGCGGCGTTCGGCTGGCGCCAGTATCGCCGGTGGACCGGCCCGCGAGCGTAACGCCCCAGGGCGGCCGGAGCGGGTTACCGGGGCCGCGTCGGGATCAGCCGGCGCAGCCAGGACGACCAGGACACCGACCAGCGCTGGCATTCACACAGCGCGCAGTCCGAGCCGGCCCGGTAGTGCCGGTGCGCGGCACGCTGGTGACCGCACTTGCACAGCACCGCGCACCTCCCGCCTGCACCATCGCTCCGGTCAGCACCGCTCCGGTCAGCACCGCTCCGGTCAGCACCGTGCCCCAGGCCGCGCCCGGGACGGCAACAGTCTGCCGTATCAGCCCGGCGCAGGCTCGCCCGGCCGCGCGCGGCCGGGCGGCTACGGCGGGCAGCCCTGCTCGAACTCGGCCAGCTGGCCAGCACCACCGGCTGGTCCGCCCGGCGCAGGGCGATGATCCGCTTCCGCTCTGCCTCGCTGAGCGGTCCGTACATCCCGTCGGACGTGGCCGCTATGACAGTGCCAAAGGAGGTCCTGGTCACCGCGCAGCATGGGCTCGACCTGGCGCAGGGCGCCCTGGAGCGCCAGCTACAGCGGCTGGTCGATGCTGACGACCCCGCAGGCCGGGTGCGCGGCCGCATGTGCGGTGGCCACCATCCCGCCGAGCGAGTGGCGCCGATGCAGCTCATGGCGGCCGCATATGGCACTCAGAACCAGCACAGAACCTAGCCCGGCAAGCTCTGTGAGCAGCAGATGACGATAGTACGGAGGACATGCGATGAGCTGGTTCTGGATGAACATTTCCCTGGGTGCGGTGTTTTTCCTGGCGATGACCCTGATTCCGCTCTGGATGGTGATCCGGCACCCGGATGCCAGGTCGCGGGGAGCGGCCGGGCTCGCTGACATCGAGGCCCGCCGGGCCGAAGTCCGGCCTGTCCGGGCTCCCGCCGCGGCGGCGGCCTCCCGGACCATCATGGACCGGACTGGCGCTGACTGGACCGGCTCGGACTGGACCGACTCGGACTCGGCTGGCGGGCCGGACCGCGAGCTGTTGCTGGCCGGCGGCGCCCGCCGCTGAGCCAGCGGCCGCGCCGGACCTGGCGGCTGGGCGCCGACCGGCTGAGCACCATCGACCGAGCAGCGACCGACCGGGCGCCGATAGACTCAGCTGCTGTGACATACTCGCCCGCCGGCCCCGTCCGGGTCCGCTTCGCCCCCTCGCCGACCGGCGTGCTGCATGTAGGCAGCGCCCGGTCGGCGCTGTTCAACTGGGTGGTGGCCCGCCAGACCAGCGGAACCCTGGTGCTGCGGATCGAGGACACCGACGCCTCCAGGAACCGACCGGAGTGGACCGAGGGCATCATCCGGTCCCTGGACTGGCTGGGCATCAGCCCGCCCGGCTACGAGGGGCCCTACCTGCAGTCGCAGTTCCTGGCCGAGCACCAGGCGGCGGCCCGGCGGCTGCACGGGGCCGGCCGCGCCTACTACTGCGACTGCACCCGCGACGACGTGCTGGCCCGCACCGGCGACTCGCACCGGGGCTACGACGGCTTCTGCCGCGACCGCGCGCTGCCGCCTGGCCCCGGCCGGGCGCTGCGCTTCCGCACACCTGATGTGGGCAAGACGGTCGTGGTGGACCTTGTGCGGGGCGAGCCGTCGTTCGACAATGCGGCCCTGGAGGACTTCGTCATCGCCCGCGGTGACGGCTCAGTGCTGTTCCTGCTGGCCAACGTGGTCGACGACATCACCCAGCGGATCACCCACGTGATCAGGGCCGAGGAGCACCTGCCGAACACGCCCAAGCAGCAGCTGTTGTGGGAGGCACTCGGGCACGAGCCGCCGGTCTGGGCGCACGTGCCGGTGATCGTGAACGAGAAGCGGCAGAAACTGTCCAAGCGGCGGGACAAGGTCGCGCTGGAGGACTTCCGGGACGAGGGGTACCTGGCCGCGGCCATGCGCAACTACCTCATGCTGCTGGGCTGGGCGCCGCGCGGCGACGCCGAGATCGTGCCGTGGGAGGTCATCGAGCAGCAGTTCCGGCTGGAGGACGTCAACCCGTCCCCGGCCTTCTTCGACGTGAAGAAACTCCGCGCGTTCAACGGCGAGTACATCCGGGCGCTGCCGGCCGATGAGTTCGCGCGGGCCTGCCAGCCGTGGCTGCAGCCGCCGGCCGCGCCCTGGCCGGCTGGCCGCTTCGACCCGGCCGTGTTCGCGGCGCTGGCGCCGCTGGCTCAGACCCGGGTCGCGGTGCTGTCGGAGATCACGGCCATGGTCGACTTCGCCTTCCTGGACTCCCCGGCCACTGACGAGGCTTCCTGGGCGAAGGCCATGAAGGGCCCGGCGGCGCAGGTGCTGGCCGCGGCCAGCACCGCCTTCGCCACCGTGGCCTGGGAGGCCGGGGCGCTGCGCGCCGCGCTGGAGGAGATCGGCGCCGGCCTGGGCCTGTCGCTGAGCAAGGCGCAGGCCCCGGTCCGGGTCGCGGTCACCGGCCGCACGGTCGGGCTGCCGCTGTTCGAGTCCCTGCAGGTGCTCGGCCGGGAGACCACGCTGCGCCGGCTGGCCGCCGCCAGCAGCGCACTCGGCTGAGATCGCGCCCGGCCCGGCACTACCGCCCCAGGCTGGCCGCCGGGACCGGCCGCCATCCCAGCCGCCCGGCCAGCTCAGCCGGACCGGCCGGACTGGCCGGACCGCGGAACTGCCGCCGGTAGGCGGACCAGGTACAGGCACGCGTCGATGCCCGCGGCCGTGCCCGCGCTGGTGATGACCGGGCCGTCCTGGACGTAGAGCACCGACGGGTCCACCTTGGCCGCCGGGTAGAGGCAGGCGAGCCGGTC
>JBKQSL010000040.1:0-3201 GCA_052143655.1 Streptosporangiaceae bacterium
GGCCCGAAATCATAGGCAGCCAGCTGAATGTCCCAGGCCACGTGCAGCGTGCAGGGCATGCGGTCATCGTCCGCAGTCATGGGTGGCTGCGCGGGTGACGAGCGCGGCACGCTCGGCGTGAGGCGCGGCATAGAGCTTGGGATTTCGCTCGGGGCATCGCTGATGGCTGAGCGCTTCGCAGGAGGGGCAGGCAACGCGGAGAGCGGGGTCGGCGTGAGCGAGCTGGCCGGCGCTTCCCATGTCAGCGAGCACGCGGTTGACGGCGATTTCGGATTGTGCCGCGGTGCGCGCTCTTCGTGGCGGCGATGATCTCATATAAAGCGTTCATCTCATCTGAAGTTGCACCTCCAGAGTATCACGGAGTAGCGAACTATACTACGCTCAACAAATAATTCGAATACCTGACCGAAGACGCGGGCAGTCGCGGAGGGCGACAGGACCCCGGCCTGCAAGCCCGCTCGCCCGCGTCCTCCGGGTCCCAGGCCTGCGGTGCAGCGGGGCTCACCGGACGTGCGGGCCCGCTGATTTTCTGTCGGCAGGACGCGGCACGTCTGCTGGCAATTACTCATCACTATCGAGCGGGCCAGGACACCGGCGTCTGTAATTGATTGACGCGCACCATTCGGCCCAGCTGGGCTCGAATACACGATCGGGGTTGTGACGCCCGCCTAGGGAGCTTGGGCGACGTAGGGAGCTTGGGCGACGTAGGTCTTGAATTTTGAGTCAAGTCTTGTGTTTCTGGCCGGCTTAGCGGGCTGGGTGGCGTGCTGGGTCAGGCGGCTAGCCCGGCGTGGCGGCCAGGTCGTCGATGGCGGCGGCGTAGGCCCGGGTGGCGGCTGCCAGGCCCCGGGTGCTGGTGCCGGGACCGGCGAGGCTGGCCAGGCCGGTGCGCAGGAACCGGTCGTGCAGCCGGGTGAGGAACACCGCCTGCGCGAGGCCGGCGTAGGTGACCTGGTAGCGGAAGGTGTGCGGGATGCGCGCGATGAAGCCGCGCTGGCGGAGGCGGCGAAGGTCGTAGGTCATCTTCCCCGGGGTTATGGACTCGGCGGGCAGGCCGAGCAGGCGCGCCATGATCGGGCGCAGGTCGCTGTTAGCGAAGCCGCGAGGAAGAAGCCGGAACATGCACAGGGCCGCCAGCAGGGCGTGAGCGCGGGGATCGCCCAGCCGCAGACCCGCGATCCGGGTGCCGGCGCTGGTGGTGAGGGGCTGGCTGATCTGGCGCAGCGCGGCCTGGCCGGCGGCGGGATCGTGGCTGAGTCTTTCGACGGCGAGCAGCCGCCGGTTGGCCTGGAAGCCGATGGCCCGCAGGGCGGGCAGGTTAGTCAGCCGCTTGCCGATGCCGAAGTCGCGCGTGTCGTTGATGGTGGTTTCGGTCCGCAGCGCGACGCCGTCCGCCGGGTAGGACCGGCGGGTTGCCCCGCCGGTCCCCCCTCAGAACCGTGCGTGCCACTCATCGCGGCACACGGCTCAAGCAAGCCGCGAGGGCGTGCAGTGTTGCTGTTGTACCGGGTCCTGCCTGCCGGTGCGGGCACGGTGGCTGCGGTGGCAGGAGGCGTGCACGAGGCGGGTTGGGTCCCCGCCGCCTGGGCCGGGTCTCCCGTCATGGACAAGATAGCTGGCGGCTATTGCCTTGCGGGTGACGTGTTGCCACCACCGTTCCCACTGTTCGGGGGACTGGGGTGGCTGGTCGGCGCTGAGCAGGTGCTCCCCGCACAACGGGCACCGCGCGTCCTGCCTGGTCAGCAGCCGCAGGGTGTACCCGTCCAGCGGTGGTTTCACCTTCTTGCGCCGTTCGGCCCAGTAGCTGGCCAGGGCAGGGTCGTCGGGTGAGGCCGCGCCCTTGACCACGACGTGGCGGGTAATACCGGTCCAGGAGAACTTGACCAGGCAGGCGCCGCTGTCGCGGTCACCAAACACCCAGCGGTCGTTCCTGAACCTGTTGAACGCGCCGAAGTACCGGCCGACGATCCAGTGCCTCGGCTTGTTCCGGTGCCGCCACCTGGCCCACTTGAAGGTGAGCCGCCATAGGTAGGTGTCCAGCGAGTGGAACACCTTGGACGACACCACGCCCCGGTAGTAGGCCGCCCAGCCCCGGATCACGGGGGAGAGCACGGCGATGACAGCCGCCGCGTTCGAGCCGCGCAGCACGCGCATCTCGGACGCGAGCCTTTCCCGGAGCCGCCTGATGGCCGCCTTGGACGGCTTGATCAGCAGCTTGCGGTGGTAGCGGCGGACATTGAACCCAAGATAGTCAAAACCCTCGCTGAGGCAGACGATACGCGTCTTGTCCTCGTTGAAGGCCAGGCCCCTGGGCGCCAGCCACTCCGCCAGCCGCGCCTTGACCTGCCCGGCCTGCTCCTGGCTGCAGCAGAGCACGGCCACGTCATCGGCATACCTGATCAGGACCGGGGAACCTGGCTTGGTTTCCCCGGTCCGAGAGCCAGAGGTCTCATAACAGACCCCGGCGGCCTCCTCCAGTCCGTGCAACGCGACGTTCAGCAGGCACGGCGATACCACGCCGCCAACACAATGGATAACTTCTGCTTTGATGTCACGCTGAGCTACCGGCGACTGGAACGCCCCCAGCGTGTCACCGGCGACAAGCGACATGTCGAGTAGTACGTTTATGGCATGGTTGTCCGTGGCCGCGCTGATGGCGGCGAGCATGCTGAGCGCATCAACGCGGCCGCGGAGCTGGCGGAAGCGGGCGTGCCGGCGTCCGAAGCGGCCCGGGTGCTGGCCGGCCGGTTCGGGTGCTCGCCGCGGCAGGCCCGCCGGTATGTGGATCAGGCGGCGGCATCGGGACGGGTCCCGGTTCCCGAAGCAACCGTGGTGTTCACGGTCAAGGTGCCGGCGCGGCTCGCGGCCGCCGTCCGGGAGCATGCCCGCCTGTCGGGGCGCACGATCTCCGCCGTCGTGGCGCAGGCGCTGGCAGAGTTCTTGTCGCGTGACCGCAGAAACCATCCCCGCAGGTGAACGACCGGGTGGTCGGGACGGAGTTCGTCTTCGGCCGCCACGCCGCCGCCGATTTGTCGGTGGCCTACGCCATATTGGTACCGCAGCGGCAGGCCCGCATCGTGCGGCCTGGCCAGGAGGGAAGGCCGCCTCATGACAAGCGCGGCGATCTACGCCCGGGTCTCCAGCGCCCGGCAGAAGAAAGACGAGACGATCGGCTCGCAGACAGCGGCATTGCGGGACCAT
>JBKQSL010000041.1:0-3378 GCA_052143655.1 Streptosporangiaceae bacterium
GCGACTGCTGCGACCGGATCGCTGCACAGTGCCCGGCTGCGAAGGTGACCTGCACTGCTCGGGGCTGTGCTTCCGGCACGAGCGCAGCTGGGGCAAGGACCGCAGCGAACCCGTCGGGGTGTTCACCGCCCGGGCCCGGCCGCTCGCGCGGGCTGCCGGATGCCTGGTGGCCGGCTGCGACCGTGAAAGCGTCACCGGCCGCGGGCTGTGCCGTTTCCATGACCAGCGCCTGCTTCGAAGGCACGCCGTTTCCGCGCTGGGCGGCGAGCAGCTCGCAGCGTGGATCGCCGGCGAGCGGCCCCGCCTCGGGGTGCACCAGTTCTCCCTGGCCGGCCTGCCGGAACTGCTGCAGGCCGAGATGCTGTTCGCCCTGCAGCGCCGCGACCAGGCAGCCCCGCCGCTGGACCCCACCGAGATCCGGATACTGATGGCCCGCCTCGACCGCGCCGCCTCGCTGCGCGAGGCCGACCCGCAGTCCGTCTGCGAGTCCGGCGGGACGCAGTACAACACCGGAACCCGCGGGCTGTTCCGTGACCTGCGCCGGCACCTGGACCAGGCATGGGCCCAGTGTTGCGGAGCCGATCCATTCGCCGGCGACGTGTGGCAGGTCGCGCTGCTGGACCTGCACGTCAATGCCTCCCGCCGCTGGCCGGCCACCCAAGGGGTGATCGACTTGCGGGTCATCGAGCCGCCCTGGCTGCGGGAGATCGTCAAGGACTGGGCGCGGACTACCCGCCCCTACCTGCAGCGGCTGCGGGAGACAATCCGCGCCTGCCAGGCGGCATCGGGTGCCCTGGCCCTGGCCGGCCACGCCGGCCCGTCCGGTCTCGGTGCCGGCGACTTCACCCGCGTCCTCGACGAGATCACCGCCCAGCGCCGGGCCGACGGCACCCTGTATTCGGCGTCGCACCGCAACCTGATGATTTACCAGTTCTGCCAGGTCATCGAGCACGGCCGCGCCAGCGGCCTGATGGAAGCGGTGCCCGGGCCGTTCCGTCCCGCGGCCCGGCACCGGGTCCGCGACGACCCGAACGAAGACGAGACCGGCAAGGCCCTGCCCGAAACGGTGATCGCCCAGCTCGATGCCCGCCTGGACCTGCTCGGCCCGGCCGGCCGTGCCGGCGCGATCCCCGCCGCCAGCATGCAGCTGATGCACCAGGTCATCTACCAGATCCTGCGCGACACCGGCCGGCGCCCCGGCGAGGTCGTCACCCTCCGCCCCGGCTGCGTCGAGGTCATCGACGGGCAGCACAACCTGATCTACGACAATCACAAGTCGGGGCGGATGCGCCGCCGCCTGCCCGTCACCTCCGCCACCGCCGCGATCATCTTGGCCTGGCAGCAGCACCGCGGCACGCTCGGTCTCCCGGCCGGCCAGGACCGGTGGCTGTTCCCGAGCCCGCTGCTGCGCGCGAACCAGGCACGCGGCCACCTCACCCCGTCAGCCGTGGCCCGCGCGTTCAAGGTATGGGTCACCCGGTCCGGCGTCATCGACTCCGAGCTGACCGGCCCCGATGGCACACCTCTCCCGTTCGACACGGCCCTCATAGCCCCGTACGCACTACGGCATTCCTACGCCCAGCGGCACGCGGACGCCGGGGTCCCGGTTGACGTGCTCAAAGAGCTCATGGATCACGCCTCGGTCACCACCACGATGGGTTACTACCAGATCGGGCTCAAGCGCAAGCAGCAGGCCATCCGCGCCGTCGGGGCACTGGCCACCGACGCGGCGGGCAACCCGGCCCCGTTCACCAGCCCCGCCGCCTACGAGCGCGCCTCGGTATCAGTGCCGTTCGGGAACTGCACCGAGCCGTCCAACGTCACAGCCGGCGGCGGGTCGTGCCCGATCCGCTTCCAGTGCGCCGGCTGCGGCTTCTACCGGCCCGACCCGTCCTACCTGCCCGCCCTCGAACAGCACATCGCCGGCCTGCGCGCCGACCGGGAAACCGCCATCGCGATCGGCGCCGCCGCCTACGTCACAACGAACCTCACCGCCGAGATCGACGCCTTCACCAGCGTCGCGGACCAGATGCGCCAGCGGCTCGACGCCCTCCCGCCCGACCAGCGCGAGGAAATCGAGCACGCCAGCAAGCTCCTGCGCCGCGCTCGCGCCGCCCGGCAGCTCCCCATCATCCCCGGCCAGACCGCATGACCGCCGTCACCGGACGGGCCAGCGCGCTGCATGCTGCCCGCGCGGCGGACAGCGCCGCCAAGCGCACCCGGGTCCGCGAAGCCATCGACACGCTCGAAGCCGCCGGCACCCCCGTCACCGCGACGGCCGTCGCCCAGGCTGCAGGGGTGTCCACCTGGCTCGTCTACGCCGACGGACTGCGCGAGCACCTCGACGCCGCACGCCGCCGCCAGGGCCGGCCCTCCGCCACCCGGGGCCCGGCGGCCGGCCACGCGCCGCCCACCCCGGCTGGCCTGCGCACCGACCTGGCCCTCGCCCGCGAGGAGATCCGCAAGCTCCGCGCCGAGCAGGGCAGGCTCCGCGACCGGCTCCGGCTCCAGCTCGGCGCCGAGATCGACGGCCCCGACCCGGCCGCGCTCATCGCGCGTGTCGCCGACCTCGAAACCCTCGCCCGGAAGCTCACCGCCGAACGCGACGCCCGGGCAGCCGAAGCACACCAGGCTCAGCGCCGTATCCGCGACCTCGAAGACGACCTCACCGCCGCCCGGGAAACCCTCCGCAAGGCAATCAAAGACAACAACCGGCCCCGGGCATGACCACCAGGACACGGCCCGAGACGTCCCACACGTGCCTCACAGCCGATAACCACGAAACCCCCCGCAGGACAAGGGAACCCCGAAATCGAGTACAGATAACCTACGGCACCGCCCTGGCCGAGGCCGGGGTGGACCTGCCGGTGCTGCAGGCGCTGATGGGCCACGACCACGTCGATTCCTCGGCCGCCTACATCCACCTGGCGCCCGCGCACGTGCGGGCCGCCTACGACGCGGCCCGGGAACGGCAGCGCGGCTGGCAGGAGGGCCGCTGATGCCGCCGGCCAGGACGCCGGTGCCGCCGCAGGCCGCCTCCATCTACGACGCCTACCGGGGCTGCCTGGCCGCCCGCAGCGTAGGTAACAAGACGTTCGACAGCGGCGCCCGCTGCTTCCTGGCCCGCTTCCCCGACCCGCAGGACTGGGCGGGCCTGCCGCTGGCGGCCCGGCTGGCGGGCACCCGCCCGCAGCTGCAGCCGCTGCTGAACTTCCTGATGCTGCACGGCCACCTGCGGCCGGGCTATGACTACCTGCTGGAGCGCAAGCTGACCGTGATCTTGCGGGAGGCGGCGGCCAGCCCGCTCGGGCCAGACCTCAAGCGCTTCCTGGCCGGCGCCGAGGCGCTGGGCTACTCGGTGCGGCCCCGCACCGGCAT
>JBKQSL010000042.1:0-6528 GCA_052143655.1 Streptosporangiaceae bacterium
CTCTCGTGTTGCGATTGGCTGCTTCCTGGCTGATAGGTGATGGGTTTGGGCTTGCCCGGGCCCGTGTTGTGTTTCTAGGGTCAGCCCTCATGATCTTGAGCTTCTTCTCGTCCCGGGGCTGGGAGTCCTGGGACCTTGAGCATCGGCCGCTGCTCCCCGAACGGATGCCGGTGCTGATCGATGACGACCTTCGATTCGAGGACGGCCCGGGAGTACCGCGTTCGGTGGTGGCGGCGAACCGGTGGTTGCGGGCGTTGCCGTCGAGCGGATGCCCGGCACCGGGTTCGTGGGAGAGCTACGCGCGGGTGGTCAAGGAGTGGATGGAGTTCCTGGCGGAGTACGGGGTGGCCTTGTTCGACTCCCGTGAGCAGCTGAAGTACGGGCTGGGGAAGTACGCGGAGTACCGGGCGGCGGGTCCGGTGAAGGAGCGCTTCGCGGCGACCACGTGGGGTCAGCACATGAGCGTGCTGTCGCTGTTCTACCGGTGGGCGATCGAGGAGGGCCACGGCGACGCCGAGCCGTTCTCTTGCCGGACGGCGCGGGCGTTGTTCGCCGGGACGGCCAGGGAGGTCCGGGTGAACCTGGCGGTCCGCCGTACTCCCAAGCCGCATGTGACGATCAAGTATCTGCAGCCGGACTTCACGCAGCTGTTCTTGAACGGTCTGCGGGGTCTGGCGCCCGACGGCGGGCCCGACGACGGTTACCGGGGGCGTGAGCTGGCCCGCAACGCCGCGATCGGCCACCTGGCGCTGTCCACCGGGCTGCGGCTGCAGGAATTCTCCTATCTTCTGGCTTACGAGATCCCGGCGCTGCCGCCCGGGCTGACGCAGGTGCCGATCCCGTTCCCGGTGCCGGCCGGGGTGACCAAGGGCCGCAAGTTCCGCATCACCTGGATCTCCTGCGACGCGCTGGCTGCGGTCCATCACTACCTGGAGCTGGACCGCCCGGCGACGGCGGACGGGACATCGTGGGTGCCGCCGAGGCGGTGGGGCGAGCCGTTGCTGGTGACCGGCCCGGACGAGCGGGGCGGCCACGTCAACGGGGTCCGCCGCCGGTGGGAGACCCTCACTCCCGGGGAACGCCGCCGGCTGGTCGCCCCGGACGGCGGGTCGTGCGTGCTGGCGGTGAGGAACGGCGGTGGCCCGTTCACCGCGTGGGCGTCGGTGTTCGAGCGCACCTCCGATCGGATCCGGGCCCGTTTCGAGCCGCGGTTCCCCCACGTGAATCCGCACCGCTTGCGTCATTCCATGGCCATGCGGACCCTGGAATACCTGGTCAGCGGGCATTACCGGCAGGCTGCCGGGCTGGTCACCGCGACTGATACGGGCACGGGCCCGGATGCGGCTTTGGTGTTCTACCTGTCCAAGGCCGGCCCGCTGCTGGTGCTACGGGACCTACTTGGCCACTCATCCGTTCTGACCACGGAAAAGTACCTCCGGCGGCTGGACACGACCCGGATTTTCCGGGAGGCCTACGAGCAGGCCGGCAGAGCCGGCGGGCTGCTCACCGAGGCCGAGGCTGACCGCGAGGCGGACGCCGAGTTCACCAGCGACGCCGACGGCGGTGAGGCCTGATGCCGGCCACGCTGCTGCAGGACCCGCCGGGTATCTGGTGCGTGTTCAGCGACGGCACCACGGCACAGTTCGACCTGAGTGGCCTGCCCTGCCCGGAGCTGGCCGGTGATCTGCTGACCGGCCTGGCCGAGCTGATCCACCCGCACGGCACCGTGGACGCCGCCGGGTCGGTCGGCCACTACGTCCAGTCCATCCGCGACATGGCCCGCAAGCTGGCCGGGCGGGGGTTTGCCGGCAGAGCCGCTGACCTGCGCCGGTCTCAGCTGGCCGAGTACTGGATGGCGGCCACTGGCCCGCGGGAGTCCTGCTCCCGCCGCATGCTCCAGGGGTTCCGTGCGGCCGGCGGCCACCTGGACGCCCGGGTGGCCGAGCTCGCGGCCGGCCGGGCCTACAACCAGCAGCAGAACCACCGTCAGCTTCCGCCCTACCGGGAGGCCGAGTGGGACAGGCTGACGGCGGCCTGCCGCAGCATCGTCGATGAGTCGCTCGCCGTGCACAAGCACGCCCTGGCCACTGCCGAACAGGGGCGGCACCCTGCCAGCGGCGGGTGGACTGCCGGGAACCTGCGGTGGCTGCTGACCCGGGTCGGCCCGGTCGGCGTCGCTGGCCTGGGGAAGCACCTGGGCTGCTCAGAGCATGTCGTGCGCCAGTGTGGCGGGTTCATTGAGGCGAGCAGGGACCTGTTCCCGGACCTGGACGTGGTGATCGCCTACCGGCTGCTGTTCGGTATCTACTCCGGGATCGTCCCTGACGGGATCGACGACCTGGTGATCGACGACATCGACTGGGCCGGGGACTCAACGATCCTGCTCAGCTATGTCAAGGGCCGCACCGCAGCCGAGAGCCTGACCCTGCCGCGACGGGCGGTACGGCTTCTGGAGCAGTGGCTGGCGCACTCGGCACTGCTGCGCAGCCACGCCGGCCCCGACGATCGCGGGCGGTTGTGGCTGAGGCTCCGCACGCCTGGAGGCGCCCAGCTGTCAGCGGGGATCGGCCAGGCGGGGCGGGCGGCCGTCCAGCGCTGGGTGGTACGCCATGGCGTGACCAGCGATGACGGCGGGCCGCTGAAGATCCACCGGTCCCGGATCCGCACCACGCACCACGCGATGCGGGACAAGAGCAGCTGGGCGGGACGCGGCCGGGCGACCATCGACCCCAACCACAGTCCGCACGTCGAAGGCGATCATTACCTGACCGCCACGACCCCGTCCCAGCAGCGGGCCGTCGAGGCCATCGCTGAGGACGCCCAGCATGATCTGCTGCGCAGGGCCCACCCGCCCGCCGTGGTGACCGAGCAGGACGCTGTGGCCCTGGCCCGCGGCTACCCGCAGCTGATCGCCGCCCTGCACCTCGACGGCACTGCTATCGCCGAGCTCGCCGGCGGGGCCCGGGACGTGTTCGTCGCGGCCTGCGCCGATCAGCTGTCGGGGCTGCACGGCCCGAAAGGCAAGCCGTGTCCGGCCCGGCCGTGGGTGTGCCTGCTCTGCCCGCTGGCGGTGTCCGCGCCCCGGCACGCACTCAACCTGCTGCGGCTGAAGATGTTCTTCTCCCGCCAGTGGCAGCAGATGCCCGCTGCCCAGTTCATGGCCGTGTTCGGCCCGTACTCACAGCGGATCGGCCAGGTCCTGGACCGCTACGACCCCGCCGTGCTGGCCGAAGCCGCCCGCGACGTCGGTGACCACGATGCCGAACTGCCCCTGCGGCCGGAGGAATCCACCCGATGAGCGCTACCGTGCTGCTGGGAGCAGCCGATCCGCGCCTTTCGGTGTTCGCCGGCGCCGATGTCTGCCGCGAAGCTGGCCTGACGTTGCCCGGCGGAGTAAGGCGCCCGGTGTTCGATGACGATTTCTGGGATTTCAGCCAGGTCATCGGCCTGCCGAACCAGATGGCCAGGGTCAGCCGCCGGTTCGACTTCACCGCCGTCATCACACCGCAGTGGCGGCTGGTCGCCAAGGAGCAGATCATGGCCATGCTCGCCCCCCGGCACGAGGCGGTGGGTCACCTGCCCCGCGCTTACCGGACCCCGCTGCACCTCATGACCGCCTTCGGGCGGCTCGCTGAGCTGACCCGGTTCCTGAACTGGCTCGCCCGGCAGTGCGTTACCGGCCTTACCGAGGTCGACGGTGAGCACTGCGAGGCCTATATGGCTCACCGGCGTTACCTGCTCGATGAGAACGGTGTCGTGGTCGGCGAGCTCAGCCCGGCGACCCGCAGAGCTGCCGCCCAGGCCGTCGTTGACCTGGTCAATCACCGAGAGCTGTGCACCGCGGACCGGGTCGCTGCGGATCTTCGGCCGTGGGGCGGCGCCACCCCCTCTGCCATCGCCGAGATGCCCGGCGGAGCCGGGCAGAACAAGACCCCGCCGGTCACCGACAGTGTCCTGCAGCCGATGCTGGCCGCCGCCGGCTACCTGGTGACCACGCTCGGCCCCCACGCGATCCAGCTGTCCCGGCAGGTCGCGGAGGCTGACCGGAGGTGGTCGCTGAAATCAGGCGATCACGTTGCCTCATCCCTCCTCCCCGCTGCCGAGATCGCCCAGCTCCTGGCCGACCACGAGCAAAGAGGTGAGCCGCTGCCGCTGCTGCCCGGCCACAACGTCCGCGACAGGCTCGCCGCCGGCTGGACCGCGGAGGATCCGCTGACCCCGATCGCCTTGAGCCTTCTGGCCCGCCAGGCCGGGTTCACCCAGTTCCACAGCCACTGGATCCCGCACTTCCGGGATCAGCTCGAAGCGACGCTGGGCATCGTCGGGGCGCAGAAGCCGTTCGCCCGTGGCGCGGTGCGGGTCGAACGCCCAGGCGGCGAGGACGCCATCGCGTGGACGCTGCCCCTGGACCGGCTGCAGGCCGTCGCGCTAGTCGGGATCGTCCGCACCGCTGCGATCATCACCATCGCCGCGGTCTCAGGGATGCGCTCCAGCGAGCTGATGGAACTACAGGCCGGCTGCTGCCGCCCGCCTGAGCACTACGGGCCCGGCGGTTCGGGGCTGGTGCGCTACCGGCTGGCCAGCAAGGTCATCAAGGGCCAGCCTCTGGGCGGAGTCCCTGACGAATGGGTCGTCATCGAACCCGTCCACCATGCTGCGCAACTCCTCGAGCACCTCCACAGCAACCCTGAAAACGGGGTGCCCCTCCTGGGCAGGTTCGCTTTCGCCGTCCGCTACAAATGGTTCCGCAACTGGGTGAACAGCCCAGCCGGCCGCCGTCTCGGGCTCGCCCCGATCCCTGATACCCCGGTCAGCCTCAGAGCCCTGCGAAGAACCCTGGCAATCGAGCTCGCCTACCGCCCCGGCGGGGTCCTCGCTACGAAACTGCACCTCAAGCACATCGCCGTGGCAACCACCGAGGGCTACGCCTCCCGTCCCGGCGGCGCGCAGGCCGAACTCCTCGCCGAGGTCAACAAGCACGAGAGCCAGCGCAACCTGGACCTGATCCGGGACGAGTTCCGCAACTACCAGCACGGCATCATGCCCGCCGGGCCCGGCGCCCGCGAGCTGACCGAGTTCTTCGCCCACGTCGACGCCGAGCTCACCCCGGCCGATGCCGGGACGGCCAGAGTGCAGCACAGCGACCGGGAAGTACTCAGCCTCTTGTCCAAGCGCGCCAAGGTCTTGCACCTGGGGGCAGCGAACTACTGCTGGTTCACCGATCCGTCCCGGGCGCTGTGCCTCAAGCTCGCCGGCACCCCTGACGCGGACCAGCCGCTGGCCGGGATGTGTGACTCGGCACGCTGCCCGCAGGCGACCCACCATCCCTGTCACCGGCCCGTCTGGGCCGAGCACGCCGACAAGACCCAGACGTTCCTCGGCAACCTCGGCCCGACCCGCAAAACCGAGAAGACCCGCCTCCAGGCCGACTATGACCGGGCTGCACGCGTCCTGGCCGAGATCGACGCAGCCGCCAGCACCACCAGAGACAGGCCATGAGACTAAGCGCCGAGCAGCGCCACCACAACGAGACCCGGATCCGGGCCGCCATCGACCGGCTGCTGCGCGGCCACATCCCAGCCGGCGGGAAATGCGACATCAAGACCCTCGCTCGCGAAGCAGCCGTGGACCGCACCGCGTTCTACGGCACCCGTCCCTACGCCCATCTACGCGAGGAGTTCGAGACCCGGCTGGCCGCCATCCGCGCGACCGGCGACCTTCCCGACCCCAGAGACGCCCAGATCAACCGGCTGAACGCCGAGACATCCGCACTCCGCGAGCGCCTGGCCCGCCGCGAGGAGACGATCAGCCAGCTCACCGACTTCAAAACCGAGGCGTTGTCCCGGCTCGCCGCCCAGCACGAAGAGATCACCCGCCTCCGCCGGCAGGCAGACCAGGCCGCACGCGTTCGCCGGCTTCCAGTCTCCACGTCCGGGACCGGAACATGCACCTGACCGTTCTGGCCGGCCACCCCGGACCAGCCGCCGTGATCCCGGTCACACACAGCACCGGGAAACGCAACACGAGATATGACCCTGACCGCGAACGCAGACACCGACAACGCAGCAGGCTAACCGCCACACGAACACGACTGCACACAGCGAGTGCGGACAGAAGACATACGTTCATCACCGCGGCGCTGGACGCCGGGGTGCCGCTGCGGGACGTGCAAGAAGCCGCCTCGCACGCTGACCCGCGCACCACGATGAGGTATGACCGGGCCCGCACGTCCCTAGACCGGCACGCCACCTACATCGTCGCCGCCTACGTCGCCGGCGCAGCCCGGTAATCACCAGGTCCCGGCATCATCCGCCTGGCCGGCCCACGGCCAGGCGGATCACCGGCAGTAACGTCACCAGCCGCTCGCGAGCCGCCGCTCTGCGCGCCAGTCTCCGTTGCGTAACAACCTGTGACCGTTACGCCGAACGGGATGATCTGGGCGGTGACTTCTGCGGCCGGGCGGCGGGTGGCCGACAGGCCCTTCGGTGATTTGCCGGGGGTTCATTAGTCAGGATTTTGACTAGTGCG
>JBKQSL010000043.1:0-6515 GCA_052143655.1 Streptosporangiaceae bacterium
CCGGCCCGCTGCGCCGGCGGCCGGGCTGTCGGCCGGGCTGTCGGCCGGGGCCGCGGCGGAGCGGCGGCCCGGCCGCCCGCCGGCCCGGCCATCCGCGGGATCCCGGTGGCCGGCTTCCCGGCTGCCATCCGCGGAGCCCGGCACGCCAGCGCCGATGACTCCAGCTGCGCCGCCGCCCGGGCCGGCGTGGTCCTGGGCCCAGGCCGCGCTGGCCGGCTGCGGGCCGGTCCGCGCCGGGTCCCTGTCGCCGGTCCAGCCGGGCGGGGCGTCCAGCGCCTGGGTGCCCGGCTGGTAGCTGGCCGGGCCGTACGGCCCGCGCTCATCGGTACCAGGGGCGAGGCCGCCGCCCGGCCAGCCGCCCTGCGACTCGTGGCCGGCGGCCGCTGCGGGCCAGTTGCCCGCCTCGTCGTCCTGCCCGGCCCAGTCCCAGCCGGCAGTAGCCGGAGCCAGGCCGCCGGGCGGCGGCCCGAAGCGGCCGGCCAGGCCGGCCTGGCTGTCCCTGCCGTCCGGCCAGTCGCCAGCCGGGAAGTCACCGGCTGCCGGGCCGTCGGCGCGGAAATCGCCGGGCGCCAGTCCAGCGGCCAGGTCAGCGTCGGCGCCGTCGTCCGGCTGCGCCCCGCCCCGGTTCCACGCCGCGAACTGGCCGGGCGGGTACATCAGCGGCGACTGGCCCGGCGCTGGCGGGTAGCCGCGCACCGGCCCGCGCGTCGTCGTGCTGCCGGTCCCGGCCCATCCGGCGTCCGGGCCGCTGACCTCGCCGTCTCCGGAAGCCGTCCGGTACCCGGGCACGAACAGCGATTCCCCGCCCGGCCGGCCACCGGAGCCGGCGGCCGCGCGCGGTCCACCATCCCGGCCGGATGTGCCCGGCCGTCGGCCGGGCCGGCCGACTGCATTTTCACCCGGTGAGCGCATGCCGGGAGCGTATCGCTCCGCGAGCGCCCGTTAGCCTGGTCGGGCGTTTTGCCCGGCCGGCAAATGGCCGCCGGCCAGCGGCGCGGCAGCGAGGTCAGCGGCGGGCGGCGATAGCCTGGCAGCGGCGGGGAGTGCGCGGCGGGGAGTGCGCGGCGGGGGAGTTGAGCAGGGCGGCGAAGGCAGTGATGAGCCCGGGATCGGGCATCGCTTTGACCGCGAGTGGCGGCGGCCGGTATCCTTTCAACGCGTCCATGCGCACCGGCATGCCCGTGTGCCCGCTCAGAGCGGGCAGGTGAGCTGCTGCCGGTGTTCCGGATACCCCCCGCCGGAGAGCTTCCCGCTCCGGGCGCGGGCATGAAGACCAGGACTCACACGCGAAGGCTTATGACTGTGCGCACATTCAGCCCGAAGGCCGGCGACATTCAGCACCAGTGGCATGTCATCGATGCGACCGATGTCGTCCTCGGCCGGCTGGCCAGCCAGGCTGCGGTGCTGCTGCGCGGCAAGCACAAGCCGATCTTCGCGCCGCACCTGGACACCGGTGACTTCGTCATCATCATCAACGCCGACAAGGTCGCGCTCAGCGGCAACAAGCTGGCCGACAAGCGCGCTTACCGGCACTCGGGCTACCCCGGCGGCATCCGCTCGGTGAGCTACGCCGAGCTGATGGCCCGCAATCCCGAGCGCGCGGTGGCCAAGGCGGTCCGCGGCATGCTGCCCAAGAACACCCTGGGCCGTCAGATGCTGAGCAAGCTCAAGGTCTACGCGGGCCCGCATCACCCGCACGCGGCGCAGCAGCCGACAGAATTCCGTATCATCCAGCTCGAGCAGCTGGCCGGGACCGGGGCCGGCCGCGCGGCACGCTAGCCCGCACCGAGCCAGACAAGCGATCAGGAAGCACGAGGAAGACTGTGGCCGAGTCCACTGAGGCGGCGACCGCGCCGGCCGACGGGGAGAACCTGTCCGAGTACACCACCGAGACGCCCGAGGCGCCGGCCGGCGGCGCGGCCCGCTCGACGCGCAAGCCGGTGGTGACCGGGCACGGCATGGGCACCGGCCGGCGCAAGGAAGCCATCGCCCGGGTCCGCATCCAGCCGGGCACCGGCCAGTGGCAGATCAACGACCACTCGCTCGACGAGTACTTCCCGAACAAGGTGCATCAGCAGCTCATCAACGAGCCCTTCACCGCGCTCGGCGCCGATGACGCGTTCGACGTCGTGGCCCGGATCACCGGCGGCGGCGTCACCGGCCAGGCGGGCGCACTGCGGCTGGGCATCGCCCGGGCGCTGCTGCTGGTCGACTCCGACAGCCGCACCACGCTCAAGCGCGCCGGGTTCCTCACCCGTGACCCTCGGGTGAAGGAGCGCAAGAAGGCCGGCCTGAAGAAGGCCCGCAAGGCGCCGCAGTACTCCAAGCGCTAGCAGGGGCCGCTGCCGCCGCGCGGTAGCCAGGTGCGCCGCGGCAGGCTGCCAGTGAGCTCTCCCGCACCCGGAAGGCCAGGTGGTTCCGGCATGGGCCGTTTGTTCGGTACGGACGGTGTCCGAGGAGTAGCAGGACGTGATCTGACGGCAGGCCTGGCGATGGACCTGTCCACCGCGGCCGTGCACGTCCTGGCTGGCAGCGGGGCCTTTGCCCCGGCCCGCGGCGAGCACCGCCGGCCAGTGGCCCTGGTCGGCCGGGACCCGCGCGTCTCCGGGGAGTTCCTGGAGGCCGCGGTGGTCGCCGGGCTGGCCAGCAGCGGCGTGGACGTGCTGCGGCTCGGCATCATCCCCACCCCGGCTGTGGCCTACCTCACCGCTGCGATGGACGCCGACTTCGGGGTCATGCTGTCGGCGAGCCACAATCCGGCGCCCGACAACGGCATCAAGTTCTTCGCCCGGGGCGGCATCAAGCTGCCCGACGAGGTCGAGGACGAGATCGAGGCCCGGCTCGCTCAGCTGCCGGTAGCCAGCCGGACGCCCGGCACGGTCCCCGAGGGCGGTTTCGGCCGGGTGCGGGACGCGGCCGAGGCGGGCGAGCGCTATCTGGATCATCTGCTCGGCTCGCTGGACGCAGCCGCGGATCCGGCCACCGTCGGCACGGCCGGGCCGCTGCGGGGCCTGAAGATCGTGGTTGACTGCGCGCACGGCGCCGCGCACCGGCTCGCTCCCAAGCTGCTGCGCCGGGCCGGCGCACAGGTGATCGCGATCGGCGCGGAACCGGACGGATACAACATCAACTCCGGCTGCGGCTCCACCAGCCTGGCGACGCTGTCAGCGGCGGTGGTGGAGCACCGCGCCGACGCCGGGATCGCGCACGACGGCGACGCCGACCGGTGCCTGGCCGTCGACGCGGCCGGGCAGGTCGTCGACGGCGACCAGATACTCGCCGTGCTCGCGCTCGCGCTGCAGAAATCCGGGCAGCTGGCCGGGGACACTGTCGTGGCCACGGTCATGTCCAACCTGGGCTTCCGGCTGGCCATGCGCGACGCCGGGATCCACGTGGTGCAGACCCCGGTCGGCGACCGGTACCTGGTCGCGGCCATGCGCGAGGGACAGTACGTGCTGGGCGGCGAGCAGTCCGGCCACATCATCCTGCTCAACCACGCGACTACTGGTGACGGGCTGCTCACCGCCCTGCACCTGCTCGCCGTGGTGGCCAGCACCGGCGAGCCGCTGGCCGCGCTGGCCGGGGCCATGACCCGGTACCCGCAGGTCCTGATCAATATCCCGGGCGTGGACAAGTCAGCGGTGGGCGACTCGGCCGAGCTCGCCGCCGCGGTCACGGCCGCCGAGCAGGAACTGGGTGACTCCGGCCGGGTGCTGGTCCGGCCGAGTGGCACCGAGCCGAAGGTCCGGGTCATGGTCGAGGCCATTGACGAGGATCAGGCCCAGCGGCTCGCGGCGAGCCTGGCCGCGACGGTCCGCGGCCTGGGCTAAGCCGCCCGGCGGCGCCCTTCCTGAGTCGTTACCCCCTTCCCGGGTCGTTCTTGCGGGCGCGCTGCCGCCCTGCCGCGGACGCTGAGCCGCCTTGCCCCCTTGCCCCCTTGCCCCTGCGCCCGCCCGCGGAGCCGCTGCGCTGACCGCCGGCCCGTCCCCGGCTTAATCATCGTCCGGCCGATTCGCATCTGGTGCTCGGCCGCTGGGGGTAGGCCTCCTTCCCCCTGATGACGGATGTTGGGCAATGCCCGCGCTGGCACAGTCGGATCCGCAGATGCGGGGAACCACCACTTCAGTCATGCCAGGGGGACCAGACCGTGCCCGGAGACGCTCCGTCGTGCACGCCGCGCCGCCCCGACGTCAGCACGCCGGCGGTAGTGCTCAAGTTCGACCCCAACGTCCTGCACCACGGGGGACTGGGGGTCATCCGCAGCCTCGGCCGGATGGGCGTGCCGGTGTACGGCGTGCACGAGAGCCGCACCGCCCCGGCCGCCAGCTCGGGCTACCTGCGCGGCCGGTGCTTCTGGCAGCCCGATCCGGCCGACCCCGCTGCGGTGGTGGCCGGCCTGCGGGCGCTGGCCGGGCGGATCGGCCAGCGCGCCGTGCTGCTGCCGACCGACGACGCGGGCGCGATCTTCCTGGCCGAGCACGGCGGCCCGCTGCGCGGGGATTACCTGTTCGCAGCGCCGCCCGCCGGGCTGCCCCGGCAGCTGGCCGGCAAGTTCTCGCTGTACGAGCTCTGCCGTGAGCTCGACATCCCCGCCCCGCAGACGGTGCTGCCGGGCTCGCTGGCGCAGGCCCGAGAGTTCGCCGTGACCGCCGGCTTCCCGCTGATCGCCAAGCTGACAACGCCGTGCACCGGCCGGGGGCTGCGCAGCACCTCCATCCTGACCAGCCCCGCCGAGCTGGTCAGCGCCTACCATGCCTGCGCGGACGCGGACGCGGACGCGGGCGCGGGGCTGATGCTGCAGGAGCTCATCCCCGGCGGCAGCGGGCACGACTGGTTCTTCCACGGCTACTGCGACGCCCGCGCGGCCTGCCGGCCGGCGTTCACCGGGATCAAGGAGCGGTCCTACCCGGCCCACGCCGGGCTGACCAGCCTGGGCCGCTCCGTTCCCAATCCAGAGCTGTCCGGGCAGGTCACCAGCCTGCTCAGCCGCCTGCACTACAGCGGCATTCTCGACCTCGACCTGCGGCTGGACCCCCGGGACGGGCGCTACAGGCTGCTGGACTTCAATCCGCGGCTCGGCGCCCAGTTCCGGCTGTTCCGCGACAGCGCCGGGGTGGACGTTGCGACGGCCGCCTACCTCGACCTCACCGGCCAGCCGATCCCGGCCGGCGAGCAGCCGGACGGGCGCGGCTTCTGGGTGGAGAACTACGACCCGCTCGGCGCGCTCGGCTACTGGCGGGCCGGCGAGCTCTCCCCGCGGTCCTGGCTGGCCTCGCTGCGCACCGTCGACGAGGCCGCCTGGTTCGCCCGTGACGACCTGCGGCCCTTCGGCCTGATGTGCCTGCGCATGGGCTGGCGGCTGGTCAGCCGGCCAGTCGCGAGCCGGGCGCGCCGGGCCCCGAGGACCGATTTCCGCTACCGCCCCGGCCGGGCGCAGGCCGGGGCGGGCTCCGGCGGCACTGCCGTACCGGGAGCGCTGCCCTGCGCCGTCAGCTCACGGCCGGCCGGGCCTGAGCATGTCAAGGAGGACACACCAGCATGAGCGATGCCGTCGACGTGGCCATCGTGGGAGCCGGGCCTTATGGTCTCTCGCTGGCCGCGCACCTGCGCGGGACGGGCGTCAGCTTCCGCCAGTTCGGCCTGCCGATGGACTTGTGGCGGACCATGATGCCCGCGGGCATGTACCTGAAGTCCCAGGGCTTCGCATCCAATATCGCTGACCCGGCGGGCACGCACACACTGGCGGCGTTCTGCGCCGCGACCGGGCGGCCCTACGCCAGCTACGGGCTGCCGGTAGCGCTGGACGACTTCGTCGGCTACGGCGACTGGTTCCGTGCCGAGCTCGTGCCCGGGGTGGAAGAGGTCCTCGTCACCGGCATCGCCCGGCGCCGCGGCGGCTTCGACCTCACCCTGGCCGACGGCGGGCAGGCCCGGGCCGCGAAGGTAGTCGTCGCGGCCGGCGTGGAGCACTTCGCCTACGTCCCCGAGCCGCTGTCACAGCTGCCCGACTGGGCCTGCACGCACAGCTCCGCGCACGACGACATGGCCGCCTTCTGCGGCCAGGACGTGGTCGTGATCGGCGCGGGCCAGTCGGCCCTGGAGTCAGCCGCGCTGCTGCACGAGAACGGCGCGGCGGCGCAGGTCGTCGCCCGCGAGCCCGTGGTGGCCTGGAACGGGAAGCCGCTGGACCAGCACCGGCCGCTGCTGCAGCGCATGCGAGAGCCGGAGTCCGGGCTCGGCTCGGGCTACGCCACCTGGTTCTACACCCAGCACCCGGGCCGGGCCCGCGAGGTCGCCGGGACCCCGGCCGCGCTCGGCGCGGAGATCGCCAAGCAGGTCGAGGCGGGCCCGCAGCCGCGGGTGGCGCCCACCGAGGTTTTCGAACGTTACGGCATCCGGTCGGTGGTCAGCCAGATCGACGACCTCTACGAGCAGCTGCTCGCCGGGCGGCCGCGCCGGGTGCGCCGCCGGGCAGCCGCACGCCGCCCGTCCTCCGCCGGGTCACGCCCGGCCCC
>JBKQSL010000044.1:0-2868 GCA_052143655.1 Streptosporangiaceae bacterium
AGTGTCCGGGCCGCCCGCGGGTTCGCCATCGCCACCCTCGACCAGTGGGGCGCGGGGGAGCGCCGCGACGACGTCGCGACCGTGCTGACCGAGCTGCTGACCAACGCGCTGCGGCATGCGCGGCCGGCGGCGGGCGCCGGTGCGCCGGGGCCGCCGATCCGGCTCGGGCTGCTGCACCCGGGCTGCTGCGTATTGTGCGCCGTGACCGACCCCAGTCTCGCCGCGCCCGTGCCCCGGCCCGCTGGCACCCTGACCGAGACCGGCCGCGGCCTGCACATCGTCGGAGCGCTCAGCGACCGCTGGGGCTACACGGCACTGCACGGTACGGGGCTGCACGGTACGGGGCTGCACAGTACGGGCAAGGTCGTCTGGGCCGTGTTCGCCCGGCGGCCGGCCTAGCGTCGTGCTGGCGTCCGGCCGCCGGCTGCGCGGCACGACGGCCCTGGGCGACCGCCGCGGTCAGCCGGGCGCCAGCGCCGCGCGGGTGGCGCCGACCGTGCCGTGGAACGGCAGCCCCATCAGCGTCGCGGAGGTCCGCACGATCGCGCCGGGGGAGATGACCACGGCCAGCGGACGCTGACCGAGCAGAGAGACAGCGCCCGGGCGACTAATCCCCGGCGGAGCGGAAATATATTGCTCGCCGCCCGTGACGCCCGGCTCAATGGGTGCCCGGGCGGCGGAGGGGCGGCTGGCCGGGCATGGATGATATCGCCGTTGCTGCTTCGCGCGCCGCTGCGGCGCTGCAGCAGTGGTACGGGGCCGATCCTTACGCGCGGCGGACCGGTCTGTACAGCTACCGGGACCCGTCGTTAGCAGTCCAGCGGCGCCCGGTCACCCCCGCCCAGGCCGGCCTGGCGCTGCGCAATGCCGCGCTGGCCGCCATCGGCCAGCGGCACCGCATGGCGGATACCGCCCGCTGGTGGAACACCGCCAACGCGGTCACGGCGATCATCGGCTACATGTCGGTGACCGGGGACCGCTCTTATCTCCCGGCCGTCGTGCGCAACACCTTCACCCGGGCGCAGCGGGTGTGCCGGCCGGTCGCGCCGCCCCGGCTGGCAGTGGGCCGGCCCTTCCTGGGCCTGCGTCCGGCCTGCTACAGCGGCTTCTGCAACGGCTTCTACGACGATGAGGGATGGTGGGCGCTGGCCTGGATCGCCGCCTATGACCTGACCGGCGAGCCGGGTTACCTCGCGGCCGCCGACGAGATCGTCCGGGACATGACCGGCGGATGGGATGAGGTCTGGGGCGGCGGGATCTACTGGGGCAAGCACGACGGCCAGCCTGACCGGGCCGGCGTCACCGCCGTCCCGCGCAGCTGGCGCGGGACATACAAGAATGCGATCGCCAACGAGCTGCTGATCGCGGCGGCCGCGGCGCTCGGCGTCCGGTACCGCGATCAGGAGCCGGGCGGTTCCCGGCATGCTGGTTACCGGGACTGGGCGCTGCGCGCCTTGACCTGGTTCAGCTCGCCGCCGCCCGGCGGCGTGGGCCTGGTCAACTCGGGCCACCTGATCAACGACTCGCCCAACCGCCGCGGCGTCAATGACGACAGCCAGAGCATCTGGTCCTACAACCAGGGCGTGATCCTCGGCGGGCTGGCCGACCTCGCCGAGCTGACCGGCGACGACAGCTACCTGAGCCGGGCCGCGCAGATCGCCGACGCGTTCATCGCGGCGCCGTGGCGCGGGAGTCCCGGGGCTGCCCGCGGTCCCGGGGACGCGCGACCGCCGCGGCAGTCCGGGGTCATCGACGGCATCCTGCACGAGCACAACGAATGCGCCGCGGACGGCTCCGGGCCGCCGCCGGGCGGCGTTCCGGGCGTGGACAGCACCTTGTTCAAGGGCATCTTCGTCCGCAACCTGGCCCGGCTGTACCGGCGGACGGGGCGGCCGGCCTACCGGGACTTCATCATGACCAATGCCCGGTCCGCGCTCGCGCACATGAACGAGGCCTGCCAGTTCGGCAGCAACTGGGCCGCCCCGGTGGACGTGCCGGACTTCGTCCGCCAGACGGCGGGCCTGGACCTGGTCAACGCCGCGCTGCTGGTGTCCGGCCGCGGCCCGGCCCGCTGACGGGCCGGGCCGTCTGCCGCAGGCTTGGTGTCCGCCTCAGGCGGGCTGGCGGCTCTGCTCGCGCAGCGGGCGCAGCGCCGAGTCCAGCCGCAGCAACTCGTCGAGCATCGCGCTGGCCGCCTGCTCCATCACCTCGCTGGCGTGCACCCGGCCGTCGCTGCCGATGAACTGCGTGTGGAACGGGATATTCACCGAGTCGAGCACCGGTACCATCCGCAGCGTCGTCAGCACCTGCTTGAGCTGCTGGACCGCCCGGGTGCCGGCGGCGACGCCGCCGTAGGACACGAATCCGACCGGCTTGTCCTGCCACTCGCGGTGCAGGTAGTCGATCGCGTTCTTCACCGCGGCCGGGTAGCCGTAGTTGTACTCCGGCGTCACGAACACGACCGCGTCCGCGCCGTCGATGCGCTCGCTCCAGTCCCGGGTGTGCTGGTGCGCGTACTGGCCCAGTCGCGGGTGGTGCGGCTCGTCGAACAGCGGCAGGCCGATCTCGGCCAGGTCGGCGACCTCGACGTCGAAGCCGCCGTGCTCGCGCGCCCGGGCGGCGAACCACTCGGCGATGGGCAGGCCGGCCCGGCCGGGCCGGGTGGAGCCGATGATCACGACGAGCTTTGGCATGACGGAGCCTTCCTGTCCTGCTAGTTGAATATGCAACTAACAGCCCTCAACGCGATGGCCCCGCCGGTATTCCCCGGGCCGCGGCGCCGGGGGACAGCCCCGTAGTCCCGGGCCGCGGCGCCGGGGGACAGCCCGGTATTCCCGGGCCGCGGCGCCGGGGGACAGCCCGGTATTC